>JAISSG010000134.1 GCA_031273185.1 Treponema sp.
ATCAACTTTTTCGACACCCCCGGCTCGTCGGACTTTACCGGCAACGTGATTTCCAGCTTCCGCGCCTCGGAATTTGCCCTGCTGGCGGTGGATGGCCGCTCCGGGGTGCAGATAGAGACGATAAAGCTGTGGCGGAACCTGGACGGGCGCGCCATGCCGAGGGGGATTTTTGTCACCAAGCTGGGCAACGATCAGGCGGATTTTGACAAGGCGCTTGCCGACGTTAAGGAAAAGCTCAAGGTCGAGCCGGTGCCGGTGGTTCTGCCGATGGGTTCCGGCGCTGCCTTCAAGGGCGTTATCGACGCGCTGCACGAAAAGGCGTATCTCGCCGGCGGCGATTCTATCGAAAAAGAGTGCCCCATCCCGGACGAGTACAAGGATGCCGTGGCCGCGGCGCGTGAAAAAATGATAGAGGCCGCCGCCGAGGGCGACGACACCCTGATGGAACGGTACATCGAGCAAGGCTCCCTGTCGCCCGATGAAATGAAGCTGGGGCTGGTCGAGGCGCTTGCCGGAAACAAGTACGTCCCCGCCTTTGCCGGTTCGGCGCTGGCCAATTCCGGCATCATCCCGCTGATTGATTTTATCGCCGACGCAGGCCCCAGCCCACGCGGGGCAAAGGACGCCGTGCTTGACGCGGAGGGCAAGGAGCAGGAAGTTCCCATCGATCCTGACAAGCCCCTTGCCGCACTGGTGATCAAAACCACCTACGACCAGTTTTCGGGAAAACTTTCATGGGTCAAGGTGGTCACCGGCAAGCTGGCGGCGGACACCGAGGCGTTTAACGTCACCGAAAGCAAAAAGGAACGCATCGGCAAGCTGTACACCTGCCAGGGCAAAAAGCTGGAGGAAACCCGCGAACTGTGCGCCGGCGACGTGGGGATCATCACCAAGTCCGCCACCCTGAAAACCAACGATACCCTTGCCGCCGCCGACGGTGCCAAAAACTTTGTCCACCTGCGCCTGCCCGAGCCGGTGCATTCGGTGGCGGTCGCGGCGGTGGCAAAAAAAGACGACGACAAACTCGGCGAGTTCCTTGTCCGCGCCGCCGAGGAGGACAAAACCTTCCGCTACAACTATAACGGCGAGACCAAGGAGACGGTCATCTCCGGCATGGGCGAGTTGCAGATCAACATCATTCTGGACAAGATCAAGACCAACCAGAAAATCGAGATAGAGACCCGCGTCCCCAAGGTGGCGTACCGCGAGACGATTACCAAAAAGGCGAGCGCCGAGTATACCCACAAAAAGCAGACCGGCGGACATGGCCAGTACGGCAAGGTGTTGCTGGAAATCGCCCCGCTGCCCCGTGGCGAAAACTACCAGTTCGTCAATGCCATTTTCGGCGGGGCCATCCCCAAGAACTACATCCCCGGCGTGGAGAAGGGCGTTCTGGAGGGCATGGCGCACGGCACAATGGCAAGCTACCCCGTCGTGGACGTTGAGGTAAAAGTCGTGGACGGCAAGTACCACCCGGTCGATTCATCGGAGCTTTCGTTCAAGCTGGCGGCACGAAACGCCTTCCGCGATGCGATGCGCCAGGCAGGCGCGACCCTGCTGGAGCCGATCATGAACCTCACCGTTTTTGTCGAGGAAAAGTACCTTGGCGACGTGATGAGCGACCTGTCCGGCAAGCGGGGCAAGATCCTGGGCCAGGACTCCGCCGGTGGCATCGCCGAGATTCGCGCCGAGGTTCCCCAGGCGGAACTGCTGCGCTATTCGATTGACCTGCGCTCGATCACCTCCGGCACCGGCTCGTTCGCCGTGGCGTTCGACCATTACGCGCCGATTTCCGGCCGCATCGCCGACGACGTGATCAAGGCGAGGGAAACCTTCAAGGTGCAGGAAGCGGACGAGTAGGATTGCAAAATATTCTACGTAAGGAGGGATATATGAAATTTTTTGGTTTTTCTTTAGAAAAAATTGTTGAGGATAAAGGAACGCCGGAAAAAAGCGACAGTAAATTTGCCGAATTGATAGCAAACCTGCGCACTGTCTGGCGGAAAGCAAACAGCCAGGTTTCGGCCTCGATGGATACCGCCGTTGTCGCGGGAGGCCTGGACATGAGCGTTAAAGCCATCCAGGGAAAAACCCACGGTCTGCATGACCAGATAAGCAGCGCGTCCGCAGCCATTGAGCAAATCACGGCAAATGTCCACCAATTTTCCGGGGTTATAAAAAAACAGGATGTCGCTTTGTCCCAGGCAACCGCCGCAGTGGAAAAAATGTCGGCCTCGGTGAATAACGTAACGCACGTCACGAAGCAAAAGATGGAAGAAGCCGGGAAATTGCATGAAATAATCGCAAAGGGCGGGGAAAGCGTCAAGACGACGGCCACGGCAATAGCCGAAGTAACGGTGGCGATTAACGCGGTAGCCGATGTCATAAAAGTTATCAACAGCATAGCCGCCCAGACCAACCTTTTGGCCATGAATGCCGCCATAGAAGCGGCCCATGCCGGGGAATTCGGAAAAGGGTTTGCCGTGGTGGCAACGGAAGTGAGAAAACTGGCCGAAAGCACGACGGCAAACTCGAAGGCAATCGCAGGTTCGCTGAAAAACATTATCAGCCAGATAAAAGAGGCGGAAAACGCAGGCAAGACAGCGAGCACTACCTTTGTGAATATAGAAAAGGATGTAGAAACATTTGTCGGGGCGTTTGTGGAAATATCCAATTCAACGACCGAATTGTCCGAAGGGACAACGCAGATAATCAACACAATGGAAGGCCTGAGCCATGTTTCGCAGCAAATATCCGGCGGGAGCAATGAAATAGAAATCGGCACCGGGAACATTGACACATCCTTGAGAAAGATAAAAGACTTTTCCACCGGGCTTTTGGATGACATGGAAACCATTGGAAAGAAAGCCATTGACATAAGCGGCTCGCAGAGCGGGATAGCCCAGTACATGGTTGATACCAACAGAAATGTTGAAACCTTCTTCGCAAGCATGATAGAAAGCGGGCAGTTGGAAAAAGAAAAGGTCAAATTTAATTTTGATCTGATTGTCCTTATGCACCGAAACTGGCTGATACAGTTGCGCGCATTTTTGGATGACAGGAAAGATGGCTTAAAGGCCACTTCCGAGGATCATCTTAAATGCGATTTGGGGAAATGGATATATGGGGACGGAAAACGTTTTGAGGGAAGCAAGACTTACAAGACGCTGGAAACGGAACACAAAAAATTCCATGCTGAGGCCGGGGCGATAATACAGGCAAAAACCCAGGGCAACAAATCGCTGGCCGAGGAGAAGTACCAGAAACTCATGGGAGATTACCGCACTGTTGTTTCCCTTCTTGAAACATTACGGAAGGAGAAATAGAGGGACGGGAAAGGAAAGCGCAAGCCCGGAAACGGCCGTTTCTGCGCGCCGCCCTGATTATCCGTATCATCTGCCGTTTGGAATAAGCTCTAAACTCCTGTTACAAATTATCCCAGGCTCGGCTCGGCCTCTTCTGCCAGCGCGGGGGCAGGCCGGAGCGCCTCCCTGGGCTTGGCTTCCTTTGCCAGGGCAAGGGAAGGCAAAGCCTCCTCGGCTGTGACCTTTATTCGGTCGTGCCTCCCGTTCAGGACCAGGTACATCGCGGGGATGACAAAGAGGGTCATAAAGGTGCTGACGGTAAGGCCGCCGACAAAGGTCTTGGCTATGGGCTGAATCGTGTTCGCTCCCGCGCCGGGGAAAAAGGCAATGGGAACCATGCTGAGGATCGTGGTGAAGCTGGTCATCAGGACGGGGCGAAGGCGGTTGCGTCCCGCTTCAAGGCAAGCCTCGCGCACCTTCATGCCCCGCGCCCGCAGGGTGTTGGTATAATCGACCAGCACGATGCCGTTGTTCACCACCACGCCGACCAGGGCGACTATGCCGATGGCGGAAAACATCGACATGGCCTCGCCGGAAAATTTGTAAATCCAGATGACGCCGATAAAGAGCATGGGTATCGTGAAAAATATTATCAATGGATCGACGAACGACTCAAACTGGCTTGCCATGACACCGAACACGAGGAAGACGGCAACGGCGATGATCAGCAGGTACTGCAAAAAATATGATTGTATTTCCTGTGCCTCGCCCAGATACCTGACCCGTACCCCCTCGCGGGGGATGAGGTACTGATTCACCGTTTCCTCAAGGCGGGCCTGCATGTCGGTGGCGGCGATGCCGGGGCCGAGGTCGCCGGTGACGCGGACGACCCGCTCCTGCCGCTCGCGGCGGATAGAAGAGGGGGCGCGGCTTTCCGAAATACGCGCCACGTTGGAAAGGGAGACGCGGGAACCGTTACGGCTCATCACGAAAATAGCGTCAAGGTTCGGCAGGCCCTGGCGGTCCTCTTCCCGCAGCTGCACCTGCACGTCTATCAGCCGGTCGCCCCGGCTCATGGTGGTGACGGCGTTCCCTTCTATGGCCGTGCGGATCTCCGTGGCGATGGAGGCAAGGGAAAGGCCGAAATTCGCGGCGCGGTCGCGGTCAATCTCGACCTGCAACTGCGGGGCCCCCTCGTCAATGTTCACCGTGGGGTTTTCGATCTCGGGCAGATAGCGGGTTATTATATGGTGAATTTCGTTCGCCGTTTCCATGATCGCGTTGTAATCTTTGGAGCTGACGGCGATTTCCACCGCCGAGGTGTTCCCCATGCCGCGCCCCGCCCGGTAGCTGAACCGAACCCCGGGGATTCCGTTGGTTATGGGGGTAAGTTTTTTTATTATCGAATCGGGCGTGTCGATCTGCCTGGCCGGCTCGGGGAGGACAATTTGCAGAGTCCCCTGGTTGGTCCCGCTGCGCCGGGCGGTGAGGATAATGTTGCGGTAGCCCTTCACCTCCCGCTTGACAATCTCCTCCAGCCTGACCAGCATGTCCTCGGTAACGTCGATGGCGGCGCCCTGGGGCATGGCTACGTTAATGTTGACGTTGTCGTCGGTTCGCAGGCGGACGAACAGGTTCATCCCCAGCCCGCTAAACTGCAACAGGGAATACGCCAGCAAAACAGACACCAGCAGAAGAATAACCAGCCGGTGGGAAAGGCAGTAGTCCAGCGCCCGTTTGTATCCGTTTTCCATTCCCCTGAAAAAGCCTTCCATCACGTCGTCAATTTTGCGGAGCAGGGGATTTTTCAGCGGCTTCTGCTTGCGGGTGTCGAGTTTGAGGATGGAGCCGCAGAGGCAGGGAACGAGGGTAATGGCGACTAACAGGGAAACGACCAGGGTGATTACCACGGTAAAGATCAGATCGCTGAACAACTGCCCCATTTCCTTCAAATCGTTTTTGTAAATTATCAGGGGGATAAACACGCACACGGTTGTCGCGGCGGAGGCGATAATGGGCCGCATCATCTCGCGGCTGCCCAGGATGGCCGCCACCGTAGGCTTTGCCCCGCGCTCGCGGTACGTGTGGATATTTTCCAGGATCACTATCGAGCCGTCCAGGGTCATGCCCATGCCCATGATAAGGCCGGTCATGGTAAGGAGGTTCAGGGTAAAGCCGAAAATGGACATGCTCATCAGGGTCAGCAGCATGGAGACGGGGATCGCAAGGCCGATGATCAGGGTGCCCTTGATGTTGCGCAAAAACAAAATCAAAACGATCATGGCAAGGGCGGCGCCCTGCAAGGCGTTACTGTACACCTGGCCAAGCGTCGCCTTGATCATGGTGGTGTTATCCTGGAGGACTTCCAGCGTAAGCCCCTGGGGAAGGTCGGCGTTGATTTCGCCAAGGGCGGCGTACACCCGGTCGGCCACCTGCACCTGGTTACTGCCGCTTTCGCTCGTTACCTGGATGTACACTCCGGCCTGCCCGTTCACGTACACCCTAGCGGCGTTATCGTTAAAGCCCATGCTTACGTCGGCCACGTCCTCCAGGCGCACCGCCTGCGAGCGGTTTGCGTAAGTGGCGTTTGCCGGGGCAAGGTTTACCGACTTAACCACCAGCCGTTTTATCTGATCCGGGCTGACCAACTCCTCCTGGGTCATGATCTGGTATTCCCGCTCTCCCCGCCGCAAATTGCCGCCGGAAGCAACAACGCTCTGCCCCTTAAGCGCGCTGGAAATGTCGTTTAACGTAAGGTCAAATGCGGCAAGTCTGTTCAGCGAGACGGCCACCTTGACAACCTGCGTCGTGCCGCCCGTTACCTCCGCCGCAGCCACGCCGTCGATCCGCTCGATGCGGGACTGTATCTCGTCCTCGGCAAAGATGCGGAGCTGATCCGGCGGGTAATTGCCCCGCACCACCAGGCGCATTATCGGCAGGGCGCTCATGTCAAAGCGGCGCACAACGGGGGTTTCCACGCCGTCGGGCAGCGAATTGACCAGCCGGTTCACCAGGGTCTGGGCATCGGTTACGGCCTTGTCCATGTCGGTGCCGTAGGAAAATTCAAGGTTAATAAAACTTGTTTCAAACTGGGAATTACTCGTCATGTTGACAAGGTTGCGCGAGGCGGAAAGCGCCCGCTCCAGCCGCTCGGTCACGTTCCGCTCGACATCGACGGGGCCGGCGCCGGGGAAGCGGGTACGTATGTTCAGAACCGGCCTTGCGGTTGACGGGTACAGGTCCACCGCGAGGTTCACCGTCATCAATATGGCAATTCCCATCACCAGGGCGTACAGCACCACGACGGTCACCGGTTTTTTAACCGATATATTGGCTAAGTTCATCGTCACTCCACAATACGCACGGGATCGCCGTCCGAAAGAAAGTTCTGCCCCTGGCTGACAATTCTATCACCAAGGGCGACCCCGCTCAACACCTCAAACAGTTCTTCGTTCTCGATGCCCAGTTCCAGCTCGTGGCGGCGGGCGATGTTGTTTTCGTCAACGGTAAACGCGATCCATGTGCCGTAGGTGTTGATCACCGCAGTCCGCGGTATAACCGGCACGTTGGCCCGCGTCAGGGTAACGAGGCTTAACGTGGCGAACATCCCCGCCCGTATCCGTGGATCGGTGAACGGCCTCCCCTGCCGGTCGATAAAGCGGAGCCGTATCCGCAGGGTGCGGCTTGCCGGCTCAAGCACGGGGCTTACCTCGTCAATCTCGGCAAGAAAGGCCTCGCCGGGGATTGCCGCAAGCGTTATTTGCGCCCGCAGGCCCTGCCTGACCGCCGAGACAAAACGCTCCGGCACGTAGGTTTCCAGGCGCAGGCTGGACAGATCGCCCACCACGAGCAGGGCCGACTGGGTCGAAACGGTGTCGCCAATGTAGAACGGGGCCTGCAACACCGTTCCCGAAACGGTGGAAATGACGGGGCTGTGCGAATACACCTCGCCGGGACGGGACGGGTCAACCATCGCCACAACATGGCCCTGGCTTACCCGGTCGCCGACACTGACGCGGATTTCCGCCACCCTGCCCCCCACCGTGGGAAAAATCGACACCTGGTTGCGGGCCAGCACGTCGCCGTTTATCACGACGCTGTTTTCGATGGTGCCCGGCTCGACAGGCGTTATCCTGACCACGGCGGCAGTGCGCGAGCCGCCGCCACCCTGCCTCCCGCCACCGCCGGAACCCGGCGCACCCTGCGTAGCGTTAGGTGTCACCGCAGGAGCAGACGCTGCCTGCCTGCGCTGAATAACAGTATATCCGATAAGGCAGGCAATCACCACTATCAACAAAACAATGGCCGAGGTAACGATGGTCGATTTTTTCATTGCATCAGGTCCTTCCAGCTTATGTTCAAAGCCGCGGAAACATCAAGGATCATGGTAAGGTAGGACAGCTCGCTCTGCAACAGCCGCTGGCGGGCGCTGACCAGGTTGTTCCGGGCATCTTCCAGCCTCAGCGATTCGACCGTGCCGTTCCTGAAACCCTGCTCGGTCAGCTCGTAGCCCCGCTCGGCAACGCTCAGGCTGAGGCGGGCGATTTCGATGCTGTCCCATGAGTTCCGCAGGTTCGCGGCAAGGGATCGGATTTGCAGGGCCGCCGCTTCCTCGGCGCTTTGCAGATCCAGCCGCGCCCTTTCGACGGCGGCTCGTGCGCCACGGATCGACTGGCCTGCCCTTGAGCCGGAAACCCAGGGATCGATGGGAATGTTCAGCGTGGCGCTCCCGCTCAGGGAATCGGCAAAGGGATCGAAGCTCCGGCTGTTCCATTCCGCCTGCAGCCGCAGAGAAGGGGCCCTGCTTGCGTAGGCCGTCTGCCGCTGGGCGTTTTCCAGCCGCTCGATCTCCTGCCGCCTGCTTACGATGTCCGGCCTGCGGGGAAGGTACTCGCGGATAAGCCGTTCCGCGTCGGCCTCGACCCTTGAAATCTCGATCTTCCCCTCAAGCACAGTCTCCGTGTCCTGCGCGATGCCAAGCTGGGCGAGAAAGTCCGCCATTCTGGTGGCGTATGCCGAACGCGCCGCGCTCAGGCTGTAGCGTGCGTTCTCCATCCCCAGCCTGCTCTGCATCAGCGTCAGCTCCCCGACCAAGCCGTTGTTGAACGCCACCTGGTTCCGCTGGTGCTGCAATTCCGCCAGGCGCAGCATGTCGGCCAGCACCGCAAGGTTGTCGCCGTCGGCGATAAGGCCGAAAAAATTTTTGGTAAGCTGTATCCCAAGCTGGTTGCGGGCATCCTCGTAACTGAGCAGTCTGGACTGGTAGGCAAGCCGGATGTTCCGTATGGCAAAGGGAATCCCCGCGTTGAGGGTCAGGCTGAGACCCAGGCCCGCACTGAAACCCGCACCGTCCTTGCTCAACTCAAAACCGTCGCCGGAAAAAAGGCTGCTGGCATAGGACGCGCCCAGGCTGGCGGAAATGGCAGGGAAAAGCTCCGACCACAGCCGGTTTGCCGAGTATTCGGCGACCGAAAGGTCGATGAGGCTTCTTTTCAGGTCCAGGCTGTTTTCGATGCCCCGCTCCAGGGCGTCGTCAAGGGAAAGGGTTAACGAGAAGGCGGCTGGCAGGACAGGGGGCAACAATCCTATGCATATAAACACAATGAGAAAGCGACCCCAATGCAAGCATCTCCCCCTTTTGAAGCGACACTACTCTACCAGTATAATAAAAAACGAGCGAAAATTGTGCAAGTTACAGGTTATTGGGAAATGGGGACTGGGGAGTGGGGAATAGGGAGCAATTAACAAGTAACAGGTAAAAATTAGGGGTACACATCCAAGCAAAACGCACTTTCTCGCCATATACAGGGTATGAAACCACCAACGCTTTCTGAGCGACTTGACCCGCTCAACGATTACCTCTTTCTCAGGGTCATGGGAGAGAAGGGCGACGAAGTCCAGCTCCTGGGCTTCCTCAACGCGGTGCTGGGGCGAACCGGCGACGACCGGCTCGTCTCGGTGGAAATCATCGACAACAAGAACCTGACCGCGGACTTCATCGGAGGCAAGACCGGTGTCCTCGACGTGCGGGCGCGGCTGCACGACGGCAGTATGGTCAACATCGAGGTGCAGCTCCGCAACCGGGGCAGCTTTGAAAAGCGCAGCCTCTTTTACTGGAGCCGGGAGTACAACAAGGGCATTGGGAAAGGGGACGACTACGTCGAACTGCCCGCCGTGATCTGCGTCAACATCATCGATTTCGAGCTACTGGAGACGGAGAATTTCCACGCGGTCTTCCACCTGCGGGAGGACAGCGAAAACCTTATACTAACCGACGTGCTGGAAATCCACTTCATTGATATGGTAAAATGGAGGAGGCTTGGGGAGAAGGACGTAGCGAACGATCCCATGCACCGGTGGCTGGCGTACCTTGACCGAACCAGCCCGCCAGAACTGATAGCGGAGGTAGTAGGCATGGACAGTGCGATAAAGATAGCCAACGACCGGCAAGCCTATGTTTCCAGCGACGAGGAGACAAGGGAGCTTTACGAGATGCGGCAGAAGGCCTGGTGGGACTGGAACAGCAGCATAAACCACGCCCGCAGGGAAGGCATAGAGCAAGGCATGGAACGAGGCATAGAGGATGTTGCCCGGAAGCTGAAGGCGATGGGTATTCCGGCAGAGCAGATAAACGCCGCGACTGGGCTTGATCCGCAGGTCATAGAGAAGCTCAAGTAACGGATAACTAAAGGACAAAGATTTGAGGAGGTAATAAACATGAATGCGGCAGATTACGAAAACATGGGGCAGGCGGAACTGATTGAGATGCTAACAAGCATGGACAGCGGTATAAAGGCGGCACACGACCGGCTGATTGAACTTTCAAAAGACGAGGAATTTATGCGGCTTTACCACTTACGAGAAAAAGTTTTAAAAGAGGGCCAAAAAGAAGAGAAGATCGAAATCGCCCGAAACGCCCTGGCCGAAGGCGCAACGCCTGAATTTGTGCAGAAAATCACCGGCCTTGACCCGCAGGCGATAGGAAAACCCAGGTAGCGGGGAGTGCTGAGTGGGGGAAGAGGTTCACGCATGCCTCAATAAAATCACGGCGTTTCCGCGCCGCACAAAATAACAGCCGGATTCCCGCAGGATTTGGCAAACTTTTTCTCATATTCCGCCATTATGCCATAACCGCTTGGGCTTCCATTTTGAATACCAGGCGCAGCCCCTCGTGGGGCATATTGTTGGTTTCCAGCATTTCCGGCGCGGCTGTTTCTACGCGGCTGATCAGCGTGTCAATGGAATAGTCCTCAAGCATGATAGGAATATCGTCGTTCCGGGCATACCATGTTTGAGCCTCGTCACCAAAGGCTATTGTTACCGTATATTCATCATAACCCTACATTATAATCGTTTCACCGTTGTAATACAACGCTATTCTCAGGGAAGCCATGTTGCAGTCGAGTTGCTGGCGCCAGCGAACACGGCAGATGGGATTTTTCGGCAAAAGCGGCTGGCGGTTTCATCAGGAAAATGATTTTTCGGTCAATAAATACTGATCCAGGCGTTTGTCGATGTCCTCTTTTATGGAAATCCGTAGTTTTGCAAGGCGATTGTACAGATTGGTCTTGGGGTTGTCCCCGCTGCCCTCGCTTGGGGGCGTAAAAAGCTGAAAAACATCGACATTGAGGACTTTGGCAAGCCGTTCCAGCGTCTTGTCGCTTACCCATGTCCTGCAACCCTCGATGTCGCTGATGGTCTGGGCGGAAAGTCCGGCAACCTCGGCCAGCTTTTCCTGAGAAAGGCCCCATTCCTTCCTCAATTTTTTGATGTTCAAAGCCAAAAGTTTTTTGACCTGTGCCATTGTTTCAGCCAAATACTATCCTCTACCCCAGAGTAAGGTATTAGTTATAGTTTGGTACTTGACAATAGTGGATTTTTATGTAAAACTATTGGTTATTGTTATGAATTTGGCGATTTTGCTCTTTATCTATTAGGAAAATCGCTGTTTCGAACATTCTGCCCCTGCGGGCAGGCAAATTTCCATGGCTGCGCCCATCGGACAGGGGGCGCGTCGCGCAAAGGGGTTTTCGATGAGAAACGCAACCAACATCTTCAGGATCGCTGTGCTGTCGGCCATCTTGCTGCTTGGAGGGGTAGCCCCCGTTTTTGCTCAGCAAATATTGGCAACGTTCGGAATGGGGGACAATTCTTGGACCGATTCGCCACAGCCGGAGGGGGGTTTGGGGTAAATATAGGCAGGGGACGGTAAAACCGCAACGCCGGCATTTGCCGGCGCATATATATTTTCAGGAGGATTACATGAAGAGCGATTTTTTTACGGCGGCGCTTGCCGCAGTCATCTTCTGCGCACTGTCGGTTACCGGCTGTGTTTCCACCAATGCGCAGATAAATTCTAAAAGCGAGGGGGAATTTGGCAAGCAGGTTTTGATCCCCGCAATGGAGTTTGAGACCAGAGGGCTGGTGTTCACCGAAACCCAGTTCACCGTTATCTCCAAGGGTGACATTGACGGCATGACGTTCACCTACCAGCAATTGCTCAAGGAAGCACAGAAGCTCGGCGCTGATGCCATCATCAACGTGGTAATCGACATTGACAAGCGGATTGAGCACGAGGCAACCGGTCAACTGGGTTATAACACCAATACCGTGGAAACGTGGTACGGCTCGGCTCTTGCCATCAAATATACCAGGATACTCAAAACCATCGGCGAGGAAAGAGTCTACCTTAACGGCAATAGGGACACCGATACCAAAAGCGGCCCCCCCGCGCCGAGGGTTGCCGGGGATATTTTGACAACCGGGGAGCGGCACCAGTGCCGGGAACATTGCCCGGCGCATGGTGGCAGTACCAATAACACAAGACCTTAATACAGAGGAAAGAGTCTACCCTAACGGCAACAGGGGTGCCAGCGGTTTAGCTTTCGGCGGCATCGGCACCGAAAGCGGCCCCCCGCGCCGAGGGTTGCTGGGGGTATCCTGACAACCGGGGAGCAGTCATCGAAAAACCCTAGTGTGCCATTGCACCTAACGACATTACCGATAGCGTTGGTATTACAGCTAACGGAAGGATAGGCCGTATACAATACATGGTATGCTTGACCATGATTATCACCTTTTACCAACCAGTGATGCAAAACCATGTCATGCAGAAATGTATGCCTGAAAAAATGTGGCATGGGGTGGCTGTTTTATAATTCTTTTCCCGTCGCCAGAATTTCACGTACAAAAGGATTGCCGTTTTGCATTTCGGCGGATTCAAATACCAGTGGTTCAATAGGGGCATCGGGATATTTACCGGTCATTCCAAACAATTCTGTTAGTATATCAACCCGTTCTTTTCCGTTGTAGCCACTCAAAAAAAAACAAATATCGACATCGCTCCATCCCGATGCATACCCCTTGGCGTAAGAGCCGAAAAGAACCGCTTTTTCCACAGGCATTATCTGCTTTACATCTTCGGCGTAACTGCGGGCTATCCGATTTATTTCTTTAATGTCAACAGCCATGCAAATGCCTCCCGTGTTTCTTCCAACATATTTTTCGCTATATCTTTATCAATGAATATATTTGACTGCCCGGAGAAATCAGGGTAACGGTTATTAAGATAATGCGCGGAAAGAGTATCTACCAATCTATATATTTCCGAGTCTATTGATACCGACAGTTCGATTTCAATTTTTGTCAGAATAAATCGTATATTATGAACTCTTGGTACATTGTCGTCAATATAGAAGTTATACAGCCCTTTAGTAAGTTTTTCTACTGCCTGTTGGCACATATAAATGACATAAAACCATCTGCCGCCCGCATACATAGTCTGTGCCGTATCCAAATCGTATTGCGCCAGTTGAAGCCAATAGGCATATTTTTCCTCTTTTGTCATCATTGATATTTCCAGAGGCCTCCCGCCCTATTTTTGACGCTAACCACATGAACAGTATACTGATCAAAACCGCCCGGGATCAAGCGGCCACGCACGGTGGCAGCCATCGAAAAACCCTAGTGTGCCATTGCGCCTAACGTCGTTACCGATAGCGTTTGTATTACAGCTAACGAAAGGATAGGCCATCACGGTACATGGTATGCTTGGCCATGATTATCACCTTTTACCAACCGATGATGCAAAACCATGTCATGCAGAAATATATGCCTGAAAAAATGTGGCATGGGGTGGCGTATGCGCCCATTTGGATCAGCTTTTCAATCTCCGTTCCAGTTTTTTCTGAACTGTCTCTACCACTTTGAGGCGGGCGTACAGCTTATTGTTGGCTTCAACTACAGTCCATGGCGCGTAGGACGTTGAAGTGCGAAGCAGCATCTCGTCAACCGCTTCCATATACTGATCCCACTTTTCACGGTTGCGCCAATCCTCGTCGGTGATCTTCCATCGTTTTTCGGGAGTATTCATGCGCCCTTCAAAACGCCGGAACTGCTCCCCCGAATCGATATGCAGCCAAAACTTAACCAGCGCCACGCCGCTCTCAGCAAGCTGTTCCTCAAAATCGTTGATCTCCTTGAAGGCACGCCGCCATTCTTCCCGTGTGCAGAAGCCTTCAACGCGCTCTACCATCACCCGCCCGTACCAACTGCGGTCGAACACCGTAAAATGGCCGGCCTTGGGAATTTTATTCCAGTAGCGCCACAGATAATGATGCGCCCGTTCTATGTCATTGGGCGCCGAGGAAGGCACCACTTCATAGCCTCGCGGATCAAGCGGGACGACCAGACGCTTGATGGCGCCGCCCTTGCCTGCCGCGTCCCAGCCTTCAAAAACAACGGCGGCAGGCACGCGCTGTCGGTGCATGGCGTTATGCAGCTCGCCGAGGGAGGCTTGGGCCTGCTTGAGACGCGAGCGGTATTCATCGGGGGCGATCTCCGCTTTGAGATCGATTTCCGCAAGAACCGAGGACCGCGTGCCGGCGTGCGGCTTCGCGCCGCCTGAAGCAGCAGCGTCTGCCGAAGGCTCGGCTGCCGGAGGCGGGGCGGGCCGGTTTTTTGCCGCCTCAGCCGTCCGTATCGCTTCTTCCATAGTTTCCACCACTGTTTGGTATACTTTTACATCGGCAAAGCGAGCGTCTTCGGCCTCAATCACCGTCCATTTAGCCCTGTCATGATCGGTTTTTTGAAGGG
>JAISSG010000119.1 GCA_031273185.1 Treponema sp.
AGTAGCATTTTGAACGCATAAATAATGCGGAGAATTTAAATCTGCTTCCACTTTCGATGATCTGATTGTACAGTGGAATTGCCTTATCGTAATTCTTCGCCATGAAATAACCGTCTGCTTCATTGTTCATTCGAGCTTCTTTATCTGGCTGTAATGATCTGCTCGGAGTTGACGGCGTGTAACTGCCTGACGATGAATCGCTGTCGGATTTTGCGGATTCCCATTGGGATTGTTTCACTCTTCCAGTTCCACTGCACGCTCCACAATTTTCATCAACTCTTCCACTGCCGTTGCATCTGTAACATGAATAATAATCACTACTACGAACACCGCCACAAACAGGGCATTGGGCTTCCCTTTTGCCACTTCCATTACAACTGGGACATGAAACTTCTTTTTCTGCCATACAAACCTTTCTTTACATTCCCCATTCGGCAAGCTGTTCTTTTGCCCAATCATTATAATCGCCATGCTCGACTGATTTTTTGAGATACACTGCCGCTTCACGCTTGTCTCCAGTAAGTTTTTCTATTTTAGAACCGAAACCAAAATAGTACTGTCCTGCTTTTTCTGAGTTCAATTCAACCGCTTTTTCAATGTCGGCTTTTGCCTTTTCCATTTCGCCAAGCGCAATATATGTTTGTGCCCGAGAAAAAAAGGTACTACCCTCTTTTGGGTTTAAGGAAATTGACTTGTCGTAATCGGCAAGCGCATTTTCCGACTGTTCCAAACCTTCATAACACTGCCCGCGTAAACCGTAATATGCACCTGAATTCGGCTCTAATTTGATCGCTTCGGTATACTCCGCGATTGCACTTTTAAAGTCCTTACCCATTTGCAAGGAAAATGCCTTGTTTTCGTGTTCTTTTGCCGTCATAAAACGCTCCTTTTTTAGTGGTCAAATAATAACCCACAATTTGTCTATTTATATACCCAAAAAGCCTGTTCTGTCAACCTATATTTTATGCAATATATGCCTACCGCGCCGTAGGCGCATTTCTTGAACCTTTATTTTTTATACATTTATTCTAGATCAATTTTAGGGTAAATGGCATATAGCGAGTCGCAGGCGGCTTTTCTTCCGCTGCCTCGCCGCCCCCAGGCAGCCCAGTGTTTCCCCTGTTTCCTACTCCCCATCGTCCGCATTTTCCGTTATACTTGCACGCATGAATCGCATATACCTAACGATACTGCCCCTTGCGGCGGCGGCGCTTCTTTCCGCCTGCGCCACCATCAGGGTGAACATCCCCGAGGAACTCAGCCCGGCGGAGATAATCCAGCGGGCGCAGGAAGCGTCGGACAGGAACCGCTACAATGTCGCTTTGCAATACTACGAGGCGCTGCTTGAGCGGAACCTGACCAACATCGACCTGATCTGCACGGCTGAGTACGAGATTGCTTTCGTCTATTACAAGCAGAAAAAATACGACCAGGCGAGGGAAGGGTTCAACGCCCTGCTTGAGCGCTACGACACCCCCGACGAGGAACTGCTTCCCCAGCAGTTCAAGATACTGGCAAGAAGGGTCCTTGAGCAGATAGACGAAAAGAAGAAACCCCGCCTGCCTTTCTTCCGCAAGGCGGCTGCAAGCGACGGCTAGCCTATTGCGGCAGGATGATCGCGTGTACCCGAATTCCCCGCCGCCGCACCTCGCTGTCCACCATCTGCTTGGTTATCCTGCCCCGAGGGCGGGGGTGGGGCGGCGCGTCGCCGATGAGGATCATTATCCTCGATTCCGCCCCCCAGGGTAGTTTTGTCGCGCCTTCGTACAGCGCCTCGTAGACCGCCTCGGGAATGTCCCTGCCGCCGCCCACCCTGACCGCGTTGAGGTTTCGCTGAAACACGGCGAAATCTGTAGTGAAGGGAATCACCCGGTTCAGGTATTCGTCATAATAATCCCGGTACAGAACCATGCCTATCCTGAACGACGCAAAATCGCCGATAATCCCCTGGATCATGGGGATCAGCTCCCCCCGCACCGCGTCGATGTAGGGCTTCATGGAGCCGGTGGCGTCTATGCAGATAACGATGTCAACGTTTTTGCCTTTTTCCCTTTTGAGAATTTCGCCAATGCGATCGACCAGATCGGAAGGCCCCTGCGAGTACGCCACGTTCTCCCCGGCGATCTCGGAAAACGCGGCCACGGTCTCCCTCAGGTAAGTACCCTCGGGCGCGGACCGCTGGGTTTCCTGCGACACCCGCAGTATGAACGGGTTGTCCCTGAAAGGGCCCCGGTAGTCGGCATAGGCGTAGTAAAAGGCCCGGATGTTCAGATAAGTGCCGTCGCCCACCTGCACTTCCCCGTGCCGGCCCCCCTCGTAGCCGTACAGGAGCACATGGGGAATGTAAATATGGTAGGCCCAGCCCAGGCTGGGGTGACGCACGGGGGTTGACGAAACCAGCGAGTAGATGCGGTTTTCGCTCGGTATGGGGTAGCCGTCGAGAAGGCGAATCTCGTTCCCGTTGATGTCGTTTTTTTCCGCGGCACGGTAGGCGTAGTTCTCGGAGCGGAACGTGGGATCCCTGGTGGATTCGGTAATCAGCACCGAGGAGATGTCGCCCTTGCAGCGGACAAAGAGGTGGTAGCCGCCGTCCGCCCGCAGTTCGATCCGCAAATCCTCCGGGGAAAGGCCCAGGTCCTGCGCGCCCAGGTACGGCGACACCAGCAGGGCGCAGGCAACCAGCATCCCCTTCCGCGACAGAAAAAACCTTCCCATATCTATAATTATCGGGCCGAATGATGATATAATAAGGCCATGAGATCGAAAAGAGAAGACAAGCTTGACATAAAATTAATGGAAACGGTTGAAACCTTCGGCCTGTCGGGGAAGGCCGGGACCGCAATGCGGCTGCTTTTGCAGGACGAGGAGGTCCAGGTGTCGCAGGAGTACGCGAACATTGTCTCGATCATGCGGCTGGGCTACAACGACCACGGGCCGGTGCACATGAGGACCGTCGCCATGAACTCGATGATCATGCTCCGGCTGCTGCGGCAGGCGGAGGTCAAGACGAGCCTTGAAAAAGACGAATGCGGCGATTTCGAGGACAGCCTGATAGCGGTGGTCCTCGCCTCCATGCTCCACGACATGGGCATGGGCGTGGGCAGGCAGGACCACGAACTGCACAGTGCCTACCTTGCCCTGCCGACAATCGAGCGGATTCTGAAGGAGGCATACGGCAGCAACCTGCAGAAGCGGGTAATGGTCAGGGCGCTTGCCATAGAAGGCATCACCGGCCATATGGGTACCCGGGCGATTCATTCCCTTGAGGCGGGCGTGGTGCAGGTGGCGGACGGCTGCGACATGACCAAGGGCAGGGCCCGCATCCCCATGGCGCTGGGAATGGCGCAGAAAACCACCGGCCACATTCACCAATACTCGGCAAATTCGATTGAGGAAGTCCACATAAACGCAGGCCAGGAAAAGCCCATCCGCATCGACGTGTTCATGTCCAACGAGTCGGGCTTTTTCCAGGTTGAGGAGGTGCTGCTGAAGAAGATCGCCGGAAGCACCGCCAAATCGTACATCGAACTGTACGCCCAAGTGCGGGAGGATGAGCCGAGGCAGTATTTGTAATGAATAAAGAAAAGCTTTGTTATTTGTGTTGGCCTTGACAATTTCCGCCTGGG
>JAISSG010000146.1 GCA_031273185.1 Treponema sp.
CCCGCAGTCGCCAGAAATCGGCGCTGCCAAAAACGCTTTTCATGGAGCGAAGCCCGTTGTGCCCGCCCAGGCCGCCTGAGAATTTCAGCGACAGGGTTCCCAGGGGAAGTTCGATCTCGTCATGGACAACGATGATATCCTCAAGGCCAATTTTGAAAAACGCCGCCGCCGCCTTTGCCGATTCGCCTGAAAGGTTCATGTAGGTCTGCGGCTTGAGGAAATGCAATTTGGCGGGGACATCGGCTGCGATCTCAGCGGGGAGGGCGCTGCTCATGCAGCGGGCGCTGTCCATGCAGGCGTACAGGCCCCGGAATTTTTTCTGCCAGCCAAGATCGGGGAAAAAAGGCAGGGCCTCGGCGAGCATCCAGGGCGCGTTGTGGCGGTTGCGCCGATACTGGGAGCCGGGGTTTCCCAAAAAAACGGCAAGCTGCAGCATCACCCAACTATACTATGCATCATCCCCCAGGAGCAACCTTGCCAGTTCCCCCTCGTCGTCGATGGCGCCAAGGGAGCGGAGCCTGGAAAGGCTTTGCAGGAAACCGTAGCGGGCCCTGGTAAGGCTGTTGCGGGCGGTGATCAGCAGTGAGGAGGCCTCCCCAAGGTCGGACACGGAGGACTGCGAGAGCCGGTAGCGTTCCATGACGTACTCGAAGTGCTTCTCGGTATACTCAAGCGTGCGGCGGGAAGACAGAACCGATTCCGCCTGGGCGATTGCGTTGAGCAGCGAGCTTTGCAGATCGGTCTCCAGCGAAAGCTCCGCGCCGGCGTAGTCCAGCAGCGCCGAATCGCGGGCGATCTTGCTCTTTTCGAGCCGGTTCGCCATGACCCAGAAATCAATCGGTATGCTCCCCCTGATCGAGATTCCCCCCGTGGCCGTGTTGCTGAATCCGTTGGCGGTGGAATAATTCAGGGCATTTGAAAAAACCGTGGCGCTGATCGTGGGGGCATAGTCCCGCTTTGCCATGCTAAGGTTTTTTTCCGCCCGCCGGGTATTCAGCGCGGCCCGCGCCAGCGAGGGATTCGCCTGCACGAGTATCCCCCAGAACCTGTCGTATAAGGCATCGGCCTGTTCGTCGGAGATTCCCGCGAGGCGCTGGATCATGTCCTCGTAAGCGTCAAAATTGACCTCGGCAAGATCGACCGCCTGCGAAAGGCCGGTAAGGGCGTTGAGCCTCGTCACGCTCAGGGCAAGGCTCCGCCGGGCCTGGTTGCGGGCGCTTTCCCGCGACTCCTTGTCCGCCAGCGCCCGCAGGTAGTCGCCCTGGTTGATCATCCCGCTTGCCTGGCGGATCTGCGCCATCGAAAGGCCGAGGCTGGCTGTTTGCAGGGAGGATTCAGAAGCCTCCAGGCTTGCCGCCGCCTCCAGCACGGCGTAGTAGGCATTGTCAACCGAATCGAGCACGTTAAAGTATTCGGCCAGCGCGTCCTTCCGGACGCTTTCCGTGGAGATCGCGCTGATGGCCTTTTGGATAAAGCCCTTGCCGCCCTGAAAAATTATCTGCGTAAGGGAAAACGTCGCCCCGACATTGAACGTGTCAATGGGATTCACCAGCCCCCAGTTTCTGTCCAGGTAGCTCATCGACGCGCTGTAGTCAGCCGACAGGGAGGGCAGCATCGAATAAAGCTGGCTTCTCTCGTCCAGCACGCTACTCCGAATAGACAGCTCGTACCTGGCCAGGCTACGCGAATTGGCCAGTGCCAGCATCCTCGCCTGCTCCAGGTCAATGGTATCCGCTAACACTCCCACGCTTACTACAACAAATATGCTTAATGCCAACAACGCTCGCTTCATACAACCTCTTTATTGGGGACTAGGGACTGGGGACTGGGGACTGGGGGTTGGGGAGTAGGGTCGATATACGAGAGCGGTGCCGGTTGGCACCATGCATCGTTTTCTAACTTCTCCCCCATTCCTCATTCCCCATTCCTCATTCCTCATTCCCCATTCCCCGTTCCCTAGTCCCTAGTCCCCAGTCCCTAATTACTCATACCTAAGCGCGTCAATCGGGTACAGCTTCGCCGCTTTCAGCGCAGGGTAATACCCAAAAATGATCCCGACCAGCGCAGCGAACAAGGCTGAACCAGTCACGATGAGCGGGTTAATCGCCGTGGGGATGCCCGCCGCCGACAGGATACGGCAGGCAAGAAACGCCATGCCGATTCCAAGTATGCCACCCATGAGGCTGAGGATAACCGACTCGGTAAGGAACTGGAAGAGTATGTCCCGCTTGCGGCCACCCACCGCCATCCTGATGCCGATCTCGCGGGTGCGCTCGGTAACGGAAACCAGCATGATGTTCATGATACCGATGCCGCCGACCAGAAGCGACACCCCGGCGATTGCGGCTAACAGGGTAGTCAGAGTCTTTGACGTAGCCGATGCCATGTCGATCATGTCCGCCTGGTTCATGATGGTAAAATCGGCGGTTGCGCCCTCGGCAAGGCCCCGCGACTCGCGCAGGATCATCTCGGTTTCCTTTTGGGCAACATCCATGTATTTTTTGTCAACCACGCTCATCAAAATCGAATTGACGGTGCGGGTATTGTTGAGGCGAGTCATCGCCGTGTCCAGGGGGACAATGATGATGTCGTCCTGATCGCTTCCGCCGAAACTTGCCCCCTTGCTTTCCAAAAGGCCGATGACGGTAAAATAAACGGTTCCGATCCGTATCTGCCCGGACAGCGCCCTGTCCGCGTTGCCGAACAGGTTCGCCGCCGTGGTGCGGCCCAGGACTGCCACCCTGCTGCGAAGCGAAAGGTCGTCATCGTCAAAAAAAATCCCGGCGTTGACGTTCCAGTTCCGGGCGACAATGAAACCCGGCTCCACCCCCTGGACGTTCACCTGGACGTTCCCCTCACTGCCGGTAACGCTGGCGTTGCTGTTGACAAGCCCCGAAACCGCCGCCGCAAAAGACGACTCTTCTTTCAGCTTTTGGATGTCTTTTTTCGTGAAGCCGCTCACCCGCACGGACGTACTCTGGCCGCCCCGGCGCGTCTGCCAGCTTGGCATGATTTGCAGGAGGTTGGTCCCCATCGCGGTCATCCGCGTCTCGATGGCCCGCTGGGAGCCTTCTCCCAGGGCAACCATGATGATCACCGAGCCGACGCCGATGATTACGCCTAGCGACGTGAGCAGCGATCTCATGCGGTTGCGAAGGATCGAGCGGAAGCAGGTATGCAGAAGCTGGACGAGGTTCATGTCAATGAGTCTCCGACAATAGCGCGTGATCCTGCTTCCACTGGGCGAGGTCTTCAAGAGCACTGCGCCTGTCCGTTACCTGCATGTCGGAGACCAGTTCCCCGTCCCGCAGGGTGACGATCCGCTTGGTGTAGGCCGCCAGTTCCGGCTCGTGCGTCACCATGATGATCGTCTTCCCCCGCCGGTTGAGTTCCTGGAACAGGCCCATGATCTCAAGGGTCATCCCCGTGTCGAGGTTGCCGGTCGGCTCGTCGGCGAGGATAAAGGCCGGGTCGTTCACCATCGCCCGCGCTATGGCGACCCGCTGCTGCTGGCCGCCGGAAAGCTGCGAGGGAAAATGATCCATGCGCTGCGCCAGCCCCACCTCGCGCAGGGCTTCCATCGCCCGCTCCTTGCGGCCAGTGCTGCTGTGCCGCTGGCCGTCCTTTTCCCGGCGGCGGTAAAACAGCGGCAGTTCAACGTTTTCCAGCGCGGTGGTACGGGCCAGCAGATTGAAGGACTGGAACACGAAGCCGATTTTTCGGTTCCTGATGTACGCGAAAGTATCCGAATCGGACGTTGATGTTTCGATGCCGTCCAGGGTGTAGGTTCCCCCGCTGGGCTTGTCAAGGCAGCCGAGTATGTTCATTAGCGTTGACTTGCCGGAGCCGGAAGGCCCCATGACCGAGACGAACTCGCCGGCCTCCGCGAAAAAATCAACGCCCCGCAAGGCCCGCACCACCACGGCATCGTCCTTTGGCTGCGTGCCGTTTTTTGACGCATCGCCATCTTTAGACGGCGTTTTCTTTGGCCGCGCCTGCTTCGCCTCCATCCGGTATTCCCGCTTTATGCCGCGCATCTCTATGACGGGCACTAGATCTTCTCCCGCAGAATCACCTGCCTGCCTTCAATGTCCTCAAGCGAGCGTATCTCGGTGAAAGAGCCGTTGGTGATGCCGGTCCGCACCTGCATCACCTCAAGCCGCCCGTCGCCGTTGACGTACCATAAATTGCGAATAACGGCAGCCCGGGCCGCGCCGCGCCCCTGTCCTTGCCCCTGCCCCTGCCCGGCACCCTGCCTCGTGGTCTGCCTGCCGCCGCCGCCCATCATCATGGCTTGCCTGCCGGTGGGCGCCCCCCCCATCATAAGGCCCGTGATGCCGGTGTTCGCGTTTGCGGTGCCCGCGGCGCTTTGCGCCGCCTTCGCCTGCTGCTCCCTCGCCTCAATCGCCGCCTTGCGCTGCTCGTCGCTCATGCCGTCAAGGCTTGCGTTAAAAACCATCTCGGCAATGCGCTGGGCGTCAAGGCTCGTCGGCTGGTAGCGCAGGGCGGCATTGGAAACCATCAGTACGTCCCCGGCCTGCTCCACGATAAAGTCCACCATGCAGGTCATCCCCGGCAACAGCGATCCGTCGCGGTTTTCAACGTTGATGACCACCGTGTAGGAGACCACGTTATTCGACACCACGGGAACCATCCGCAGGGTTTCCACCTCGCCGGAAAAACTGCGCCCCGGCAGGCTTTCCAGGGAAAAGCGCACCGCCTGCCCCTTGCGTATGGCGGTTACGTCAAGCTCCCCCACCATCGCCTCGATTTGCATTTCCCGCAGGTTCTCCGCCAGGGTAAAAATCGACGAGGAATTGTTGCTGGACGAATCCACCACCGTGTCGCCGACGTTTATCCTTCGGTCAAGCACGATGCCGTCTATGGGCGAGGTGATGTAGGCGTACTGGTTGATCTCGGTTTGGGTAACCTTGAGGTTCGCCTCGGCGACGGCAAGGTCGGCCCTTTGCCCGTCCATCTGGGTCTTGCTGGTTCTCAGCTCGTACTCGGAGATCAGGTTCTTCTCGGCGAGGGCGACCTGGTTGCGGTAGTTGATCTCCTGCAATTCGTAATTGGCCCGCGCCTTGATCACCGCCGCATACTGCTGCTCCCATTTAAGCCTGAGCATGTCGGTGTTCAGCTCGGCGAGAATGTCCCCGACGGCCACCGGGTCGTTGTAATCGACGTAGATTTTCTCGACCTTGCCGCTCATGCGGGGCAGCACGTTGACCGTGGAAACCGGCTTGATCGTACCGCTTGACGAGACGGTGCGTTCTATCGATCCACGGCGCACGCTGGTAAATTCGTAGGAAGCCGGCCCCGTCTTCTTGCCGGAACAGGCGGCAGTCAAGACGACGGCAATCGCTACGGCAACCAGCCGCCGTGCATGGTACATGGGTAACACTGACAAAACTCCTTGCTTCTATAATAACAAATTTCAGGGCAAAAAAGTAACGACTCTGAGGTCAAATATAAGGAAGGCTAACGAAATTGTATGAAAAATATTGTGTCTGCGTTGACAGTTTTAACCACTATGGCTATAGTACGAACGGGAGGGGCCATGGCGGAATTTGATGCGGATCTACTGATAATTGGAGCGGGGCCGGCGGGCCTGGTGGCAGCACAGTACGGGGCCAGGGCCAACCTGAAGGTGCTCGTGATCGAGCGGATGGCCCCCGGTGGGCAGGCCCTGCTAATCGATGTGCTGGAAAACTACCCCGGCAACGTGGCGCAACGTGGCGCGGACGGCAGCGTAATTGCCGGGCCGAAGTCGGGCTTTGATGTTGCCCAGGACCTGCACCGCCAGGCAGAGGACTTTGGCGCGTCGTTCCTCAGCGAGGAG
>JAISSG010000013.1 GCA_031273185.1 Treponema sp.
GATCGGTTTCTTTTTTTTCCAAAGACTCGCGCACATCGGCAAGCTCCGTCATGAGCGGCTCGATCTCGGGGGCGTTCTTTTCGATGCTGTCCTGGTTTCGCTCGGCAAAAGCCTGGTACACTTCATTGCCCAGGCGGCCAAGAATCTTTTGCGCCTTAACCTCAAGCTGCTTTATCTCGATCATCAGTATGCCCCGCTCACCCAGGTCCTGGGCCTTGGCGCCGGCTTTTGCGGCAAATTCTTTTGACGCTGCCATTCCCTGATCCAGCAATTCCATCATTCGTTCATAAAATGTCATATCAACCCCTCATTTTATTTTCTTTTTATTCCCAGTATGCTCAAATCATCGTACTGCTCATCTTCCATGAGATGAGTATAGTATAAATACGAATCATTTCCAAGGCACTCGCGGGTACGTCCGCAGTAGCTTTGGTATTGCAGGAAATGCTTTTTCAGGAAAGCGTCGATTTTCCTGTCAACCAGCACGCGGTTGGCTTCTGTGGCCCGGGGATGCCGGTAGCAGCGGAACATTTTTTCCACCGATACCAGCGCCATGATGATTTCTTCGGGTTTCCCTTTGCAGGCAGAAAAATCAAAAACAAGATCCTGCTCCCCTTCCGGGTTGTGCCACTTGTAGAGGCTGTAGGCTTGCTGTTTCAGCACGGCGTTGACAATGTCCTGCACCCGCTGTGCCCCCATTTCCTCGCCCTGCTCCCCGATGACATGGTTGCCGTGCGACTCGCCCGCATTGCCCGCCGTGCAGACGATTCCCCGATACGACATGTCACGGAACATTCGTTTGGATTCCTCGATTCCGTCGGTGTACAGGAGGAGGATGTCGTTATGGCCAAGGGTGACGGTCTGCACATGGTAGCCGCCCGCTGCTTCCACCATGCTGTTTGGCAGGGCGCCTGCGGCAGGGGTTGCCGGCAGGATAATAGATTTAAAACATTTTTCGGAAGTATCGCAAATATGTATGATATTGTCCCCGGCGTTGCAAAAGTGCAAATCCCCGGTTTCCGTGTCGAAAATGCACAGCGTAAACGCGGCAAAGCGCCCTTTGAAGCCCAGTGTTTCAATAAAACTGTTAATCTGATAAACGGCATCCTCTATGCGCATACCCAAGGGGGAAGGCTCCCATTTCCTGAAATAATTGAGGAACATGGTCGCCACCTGGATCATGAGCAGCGCCGCAGGGGTCCCCTTTCCCGCTATGTCGCATTTTATGATCGCGTAATACCTGCCGTCGATGTCCTTGTAATCGAAATAGTCGCCGGATATTCCATGCGCCCCTTCGTAGTAGCCAAAAAAAGAGGCGTTTTTGGTGTCCGTGGAACCGGAGCTAAGTTTGTTGCCGTGCTGGTCTATTTCCAGGGGGAGGAATTTTTTCTGTATTTCCCTGCCAATGGAGATGTCCAGCTCCTGCACGTCGCGGATTGCCTCGACATGGCGAACCAGTTTCCGTATAGGCTGAACGATCAGCGGCGAGAGGGCAAGCGCGCCGGTTATCCCCAGGGCCAGCGCACAGAGGGCCAGCAAGAGCGCGGCTTGCAGCAGCCGAAATTCAGCGCGGTAAAGCTGCGCGGCGATTGAATCGACGGAAACTTCCATGCGGATAAGGCCCTGGAAGTAATTGTCATAGGGGCCATGCCGGTACAGGATCGGCGCGAACAGGACAAAGCGGCGGTTTCCGCCCGGCGCGCTGTCGAAGACAAATTCAGGCTCGGAAAGCGGGCGCCTGGTCATATCAAGAAAGGGCCGGGCAACGCCGGCTTCCAGGGCCGCGCCGTCGACGGCTTTGGCCTGAGCGTTCAACTCCCGGCGAATTTGCCCCAGGCGGGGGCTGATGGAATCGCTGAGGAGGGAAACGCCGGGCTGCAATTCAGCGGTATCGATCCTGGAGAAGATGTCCGGGTCGCTGGTCGCCCAGACACGGTCCTCGTAAACGGAGGCGCCGGGAATCATGCCGGTTATCGTAAGATACCGCGCCTCGGGAATCGCCGCCGCTTTTGCCGGAAGCAGGCTGAGTTCAGCGATGTTTCCTGCCGGCAAATGGGTACAGGCGATGCTGGAAACGTCGTTCAGCACCACGGCGCAGCGATCCCTCAGGGCGTTCATCAGGGCTTCCTGCTGGGTCTTAAGCATCGTGCGTGACAGCAGCGCGTAAGCTATGCCGACTACCAGGGCTGCCAGCGCTACGGCAAACAAGACCAGCTTGAGCTTCAGCCCCATGCTATGCCGGCTTGCCCTTTCGCCAAGGCTTTCCTGCCCCTCGCCCGGATGCTTGCCCGCATCGGGCACGGCGTTTCGCCGCCCTGCGCCAAGAATCAGTCGCAGGGCGGCAAGCATCCCCAGGATGAAAAATACCGCCAGCAGCGCGGCCAGCACCAGCGCCGGGTCAACAACGATCCCTCGTTCTTGCAGGGCAGACCATACGGCAGGATATATTTTCATCCTACCGCTTCCTCCTGAAAACACGGTAGTTGATATGGGGGAAGATATTATGCTGGCGTTCAAGGCTGGTAAGCCACTCGGCGCTGATGTGGCCGCTGCCAAGGGCCTCGTAAATGGCGGTGAAATTGTGCAGGGAGTTTTCTATCTGGAACCTTGCGTAGTCGGTGCACTTCTGCCGGTACAGGCAGGCCGGCCAGTCGGAGCCCTGGGCAAGCAGCATCTCGCGGGCGGCCTGGTTCAAGGCGCGTTCTTTCAGGCTGTTGTTCTCGGAAAAGCGTTCGGCAAGCTCGACCATGCGCTCAATGGATCGGTTCAGGTGGCGGTATATCCAGTCGTTTGACGAATCCAGCCATGTCTCGGCATAACCGTTTTCGCCCCATGACGAAAATTCGGGGACAGATGTTTCATAGGAGGAAATCGCATGATGGCACAGGTGCTCCGACGGGGTTATAAACTGAAGCTCGCGGTAGCCTGCGCCAAGCCGGAACAGGGCTTCGAGGAACCTGGGGCCCTCATGCCAGTGGAGGCCAAAGCTGTCGGCGTTGAAGGCGCAGAGGCTCAAGGGAATCTCCTGCATATATTGCGCCGCGCCTGAAAGCCGGGTGCAGCAGTTTTCCAGAAAGGCCCGCGCGTGTTCCTCTGCGGCGGCCTGCGCCGCGCCGGGATCGTACAGCGCGTTGCGGTCCTCGCCCCCCGCTTTCCAGTATTTGAAGCCGGTACCAAGCCGCGCCCCGTTCAGTGACAGGAAGCGGCCAAGGGCGTCAACCGGCAGTTCGTAGCCAATGTCGCGGAAGTTGTCCCGGTAGGGCCCCTCTTTTTGCATCATCGCAATGTCGGACGAGGCGTTAAAATCACGGGCAAACACGATCAGGCCCCGAGGCGTTTTGACAGGAAAAAAACTGCCCCGCGAGGGCGGCGGGTTCCCAAAAACAAAACCGTGGCTGTCGGTAATGGTGTAGTCAAAATCGTACGAGCGGAGAAACGGCTCCAGTTCCTTTGCCCAGCCGTGCTCGGGAAGCCAGAACCCCTGGGGAATAAACCCAAGCAAATGACGGTAACTTGCGATGGCCACTTCCAACTGGGCCTGCACCGCTTCGGGGTAGGCGCAGAGGAAAGGAAGAAAGGCATGGGTGGCGGACGTGGCCAGAAACTCAACCTTCATTCTCCTGCGGAAAAAATCAAACGCCTTAATGATGTTGCCCTCGTACCGGATCGTAAAGGCAGCCTGTCTTTCCACGGCCTGGTCAAAGTACCGTTTCGCGAGCAGGTACGCCTCGCCCTGATCCCTGACCCTGTCCATTTCCCTCTGTCCAAATTCAATCTGGTTGCCAAGGTAGGCGGCGTATTTTTTCAGGAGGGTTTCGTCGGACAGCATCTGGGCGAAAATTGGCGAAATGGACAGGCCGGCGCGGAACGGAACATGATCCCCTTCCAGGCGCTCGAAGACCTCCAGCAGCGGCAGGTAGGTTTCCGAAAGGGCCTCGAAAAACCAGCTTTCCTCAGCGGTTTCGGGAATCAGGTCGTGGTCGTTGCGGGAGGCCTCCGCGTCTTTCGCGCACCGATCGATTGCATTGCCGCCCGGCAAAACTTCTTCCGGCGCTTGCGCGAGGCGGCGGGGCGGGGCGGTAAATTTTTTCACAAACGGAAGATGGACATTAAGCACTATGGATATAGCGTACCTGGCATCCATAACATTACCGCCGTCTAATTGTTTCGGGGCCGCAGATGGTGGTCCATGCTGCGGAGCAGCGGGAAGCGATCAACTCCGGATAACTGCGACAGGGGGTTTTGGTACAATGCCTGTATTTCCCCGCAGGCGCCGCGCTTTGTCCCGATAAGCCTCGGCATCTTGAACGGGCGGGAGGCCGCAAGCACAGCGTAGCCCTCCTCCCGATGGATGCACAGCTCAACCCTGAAGAAACAAGCGCTGTCAGGGGGAAACCCCAGGTACCATGAATTATCATCAACGCCAACATCCACAGTAAAGGAAGCTGCCATGTCCGGCTGACTGCTCTCTTCCTTCAGCGGGAGAACCCTCAGGCAGTAACCTTCGAAATCCACAGTCTGTTCAAGGAGTTCATGGTCATGCTCCCTGATTTCCCAATAAACAAAGGCCCACAGAGGATCGCGGACCAAGACCTCGATCATTGAGAAACCGTGCTGCCGGGGAAGCGTAGTGTATCCTGAGTCTTCGCTGGAGATGCCGGCACCGTCTCGGTCAAGGCACAGAAGCTCTTCGATGATGAACGTCCTCTCAAGCCCAAAGGGTATGTCCAGGCCGTTTTGCCCGGCAAGAACAGTCAGCTCATCGGTGCTCAGTCTTTCAAGAAACTGCGTCGTATAACCCGGAGATTCCATCTAGATGCATCATGGAAAAAAGCGGCGGCATTGTCAAGTGATGCGCGAAATCCGCGTGTCGATGAACCCCTGGAAATAATCGGGCAGCGGGGCGCTAATGTCCAGGCAGGTTCCGTCCGGCATCTCCGGGATAACCAGGCGCGAGGCGTGAAGGAGCATATTGCGGAGACGCATTGTTGCGCGGAGACTGTGGTTCAGGGGGAAATCGCCGTACTTGCCGTCGCCCAGCACGGGGTTGCCCGTCAAGGCCAGGTGCCTGCGGATCTGGTGCATCCTGCCGGTCCCCAACTCCAGTTCCAGCAGGGAAAATTCGCCCCCGTAATCCAGCAGGCGAAAACGCGTCACGGATTTTTTCGCGTTTCCGCGGATGTCAAGATCAAGGGTGATGGCCCCTTCAGCAGAGGGAGGTTTGCCCTTGCACACCGCCAGGTACTGCTTGGTTAGGGATCGGGGAATGGGGAGTGGGGAATGGGGAGTGGGGAATGGGGGGGCGTGATTTGATGTTTTCTCGTTAAAAATTCGTGAGAAAAACGCGGCGGTTTGCTTTGTCTTCGCAACGAGGATTATGCCGGAGGTGTCCCTGTCCAGCCGGTGCACCAACAGCGGGCGCTGCGGCCAGTTCCCGGCAAGGATGCTGTCCAGGGAAACGCCTATCCCCTTCCCTCCCTGTACCGCGAGCCCGGCCGATTTATTGATCACGATGCAAAAGATGTCCTCGTGCAAAACCTCGACCCGTTTCAGCATTACCCAGCATATCACAATGAAATGAAAAGAAGAATCTCACGGAAGGCGCATCGAATCTTCGGTTCGATGTTTCGCTTGCTCGGGCCTTTCCGTTTGCCAATAAGAAGTTAGGCGAAATTTTGGCTGAAATTGCCGGGAAAATAGTAAAAAATAGGTCAAAAAACAATTGATCATAAGGAAAAATCTGTGATATAAATCTAAGGTAGCCCAAACTTCACATAACAGGATGGAGAAAAAATACTATGAATACAGTGAAAAAAGGCAATGCATTTGAAGAAAAAGTCTACAAATACATAATAACTGAACTTTCAAATGACAGGCTTCACGTTCCTGGCAAAAGAAGTAAAGCGTATCAAAAAAAGAGTTACTATTCAAAAGACAGGCGATCTAAAATTATTATAGACATATCCATAGAAACATTTTTGCCCGATGCTCCTGAATACAGCTTGCTGACGGTTATTGAATGCAAAGATTATAATAGCGCTATTCCAGTGAATGACATAGAAGAATTTCATTCAAAGGTTCAGCAAATAACAGGCGATAATGTGAAAGCGATATTTGTCACAAGTGCAGCATTACAAAAAGGTGCATTAAATTATGCTAAGTCAAAAAAGATAGGAGTAATCAGGTACTTGCCGGATGACCAGATAAAACTGCTACTGTCACTTTTGACTTCAGATACTATTTCACGACAAGAAAGCTTAAATCATTCAGAATTTAATTCAGCATTCTTAAATCAAGATCATGAAAGTAACGGTAGAGAATTTTATGCCTGTGATGACGAATATATTTATTCAAGCTTATTTTCTATTTTAAAAAAATATCTTAATGAGAATGCGTAAAACCATATATTGGGGAATAATCATTAATAACAGGAAACACAATATAAAAAATATTTTTATTGTAAGCTGATTATTTATAAACAGCAGAAGATAATAAGTTAAAAAAATAAAATAATGATGCACCCCGGTTTCGCAAGAGAAAATTACACAACCGTACTGCCTGCCCCCTGGTTACAATTCAGTCCACCGGCTCGGTGAGTATCTCCGTCTTGCCGTTGACTATGGCCACCGTATGCTCCCAGTGGGCTGACACGCTGTCATCGGAAGTGACGACTGTCCAGTCGTCGTCCAGCACTTCCACGCCGGCACCGCCCATGTTGATCATCGGCTCGATGGCAAACACCATGCCGTTGCCCATGCGGGGGTTGGGGCCGTGGGGGTAGTTGGGGACCTGGGGGTCCTCGTGCAGGGAGAAACCAACGCCGTGGCCGCAGTACTCCCTCACTATGCCGTAGCCCCTCGCTTTTGCGTGGCCTTCCACGGCACGGGCAATCTGCAAAAGGCGGTCGCCCTCCTTGACCGCGGCTATGCCCCGGTACAGGCACTCCCTGGTGGTAACGTTGAGGTCATGCACCTCGCTGCTTACCCTGCCCGCCTCTATGCTAACCGCCTGGTCGCTGACAAAGCCGTCGAGTTCTATGCCGCAGTCAAGCCCCACCAGGTCGCCCTCCTGGATTTTCCGCTTCGAGGGAATGCCGTGGATCACCTCGTTGTTGATTGAAATGCAGATGGCAGCCGGATAGGGGGCGTGGTTCTTGGGCTGGCGGTAGCCCAAAAACACCGGCTTGCCCCCCGAGCGTTTTATCCAGTTCCGTACCCAGTGATCGATTTCGATGGTCTGCACGCCGGGCTTTACCAGCGGGATAAGCTCCCGGTACATGGCGGACAGCATCTTGCATGATTTCCTGATGCTTTCGATTTGTTTTTCCGTTTTTAGCCGGATCATATAGCGGCGGCCTTCTTTCGCATACGCGCCGGTTTCACGCCGCCCTGTTTTTTAGCCTCCCGGAGTACCTGCTGGGCGGCTGCCTGATCGCCCAGATCAGAAAGGGTCTTTGCCAGCAAGCGCATCCAGAAAAAATTGTCGCGCATGGGAAAGCCCAGGGCTAAAAGGGTTTGCAGGCACTCTATCCATGTTTCGTCGTCCACCTGGGGCCGAAGGCGCAGGCGCGCAATCTCCCTGATAAATTTTTCAACCTCGACGGTAAAATGGCGGAAATAGGGAAGCCTCCGCTCCTCCTGGATAACAAGCGCCAGAAGCCGGAACGCCTCGTAGCTGTGCTGGCGCCTGTCCAGTTCCTCGGCAAGGATGAAGCAGCAGTCCAGCCAGTCGTCCCTGTGCAGGTACTTTTCCATCGGAAAATTGATGCCGCCGTTTTTTCGCCACAGGGCAATCGCCTCGTCCTCCCCAAGGTGCAGCAGCTCGAAAAACATGAGCTTCGCCTGGCTTGCCGGGTCGTCCCCCTGCTCTCGCAGCCAAACACGGTAGTCAAAGCCGGAAGCTGCGGCTGCGCCGCCGGCGTGACCGGCAGCGAGGCCGCTGACAAAGCGGGAATAGGCGCGGTCGTATTCCCAGCGGCGCTCCTCGCTGGACAGCGTCTGGTAGGCGGCGAGGAGCTTGCGCATCTCGGCCTCGGCGGCGCTTCCGGCGATGTCGGGATGCAGCCGCTTGGCCTTTTCCCGAAACGCCTTTTTTATTTTTCCAGCCGAGGCATCGCGCCCAACGCCGAGGAGATCGTAGTAGTTCTTCATCTGCTGTCTTTTCCGCTGTAATGGCGAACCGGTTGAGCGCCTGCCCCCAGCCCTTTACGGCATAATCCATTTCTTTGGCGCATTGCGAACCGCCAGATACAGTGCCTTGACTATAGCATTGTCCGCGCTAAATGTCGAGCGGCTCCTGGCAAAGGTTCTCTAACAGGGGAAGCCTTATTCGTCTAAAACGGTGATATGAAAATCGTCTCCGCTCTTTGTGGCTACATACCTGTAGCTTTTCTCGTTCAAGGACTCTACGGCAAAATACCGATACTTGTTAAGGCCCTTCGGGTGCCTTGATCCAAGTCTTTCCGTGTCACCGATGCCTTTTAATCTTCCCAATTCAACCAATTCCCACATATTTTTACGCGGATCATGAATATAAACATTAAATCTTATATTCGAATCGCTTGATTCATTTCGCAGTATTATGTAATCGTTACAAGTTCCCCTTACTTGAAAGGAATCGATTATGTAAGAAAACGGTTTCTCAAATTCAGGCTGAGAATACTCAAGCGACGCGCATGAATTAACCGAAATAACCAATCCACCAACAGCAATAAAAACCAGCATTTTCTTCATTTTTTGCTCCTCAAAAACGAATTTAGCAACAGGGCCTTTTCCAAAACCCGGTTAGTTTTGGAAAAGCC
>JAISSG010000022.1 GCA_031273185.1 Treponema sp.
GCAGCTTTACTGTTGCGTCAAGGATTTGCTCTTTTGCATCAGGTTTCATTACATCCTCTTTTTGAACACGTTCTATACATGTTCAATTTAATGGAATTCTGCAACCCTGTCAAGAGGAATTTTAAAACTTTTTACTACACAAGAATCGGGGGTGCAGGCTATGGTTTGCAAATTATACGGTTGCTTGACACTCTATGCGTTTTTGTGTATTTCCACGCGGCAATGTTTTTTCCCTGCTGGTTCTTGATGCCCATTGACATTTTTCAAAATTTTGTCTAGCCTTACTGTGAAATATTTCACAGGGAAAGGAATGACCGACGCTATTTCGGAACCGGCAAAAGATCGCCTCTTGCATTTTATGCGGCTGTTCGAGAAACAGGCGCTGGCCGGGGATTCTGGGCCGGTGACCTCCGCGCAGTTGGAGCGCCTGACCGGGTGGCACAGGGACACCGTCCGCAAGGACATTTCCTGCCTGAGCCTGGCCGCCGGAGGGGCTGAGGGTGCCATTGGCAGTAACGCAGGCTACGAGCCGGAATTGCTCTTGCCCCTGATAAAGAAGGCTCTGGGGCTGGACCGCAGGCGGAAGTTCTGCGTGGTGGGGCTGGGGCGGCTGGGCTCGGCGTACCTCAACTTTACGCCCTCGGAACTGGCCGAATTTGAGCTTGCCGCCGGCTTTGACGCCAACGTGAACCGTGTGGAGATTCTCAGCTCTCCGGCGCCGCTGTACCCGGCCTACAAGCTCGCCGAGGTGGCAAGCCGCTTTGGGATCGAGATCGCCCTGCTCTGTGTTCCGGTCCAGGCGGCGCAGGCTGCCGCGGAAAAATGCGCCGCCGCCGGGATTCGGGGCATCCTGAACTTTGCCCCGGTCGCCTTGAGCCTGCCGCCGGAAGTTGCCGTTCGCAACGTGTACGTGGCGGACGAACTGAGAAGCTTGATCATTAAAATGAGGAGTTGATATGAAAAGGGTTTACAATTTTTCTCCGGGGCCTTCGGCGCTGCCGCTGGCGGTGCTGGAAAAAGCAGCCCGGGAAATGTGCGATGCCAACGGCGCCGGGCAGTCGGTGATGGAGATGAGCCATCGCTCAAAGGATTTCAAGCCTATCATCGAAAAGGCAGAGGCCCTGCTGCGGGAGTTGATGGGGATCCCGGCAAACTACAAGGTGCTGTTCCTGCAAGGGGGCGCCTCGCTGCAATTCTCGATGGTTCCCATGAACATCGGCGGCAGCGGGAAAAAGGCCGCCTACGTCGAGACCGGCATCTGGGCGGAGAAGGCGGCAAAGGAAGCGGCGAAATTTGTCGATGTTGACGTGCGGGCAAGCTCCAAGGACCGGGCGTACACCTACATTCCCCAGGCACCCGCCGCTCAGCCGGGCGATGCCTATTACCACATAACGCTGAACAACACCATCGTCGGCACCAGGTGGACGGGCATACCCGATACCGGCGCGGTCCCTCTCGTATCGGACATTTCAAGCTGCGCCCTTTCCGAGCCGCTTGACGTTGCCAAATTCGGCATTCTGTACGCGGGCGCCCAGAAGAACCTGGGGCCGGCGGGGGTCACTGTCGTCATTGTCCGGGAAGACCTGATCGGCCACGCGCCGCCGTCTACCCCGGCGATGCTCCGCTACGACATCCATGCGGAGGAGGGCTCCATGTACAACACCCCGCCATGCTATGGCATCTACGTCGTTGGCCTGGTGCTTGAATGGCTGAAGAACCTCGGCGGCGTTCCCGCCATCGCCAGGCTGAACCAGGAAAAGGCGGCCCTGTTCTACGACTACCTCGACGGCTCGAAGCTGTTTTACTCGCCGGTCGAGAAACCATTCCGCAGCCTGATGAACATTCCCTTTGTCCTGCGGGTGGAGGACCAGCAAAAACGGACGGAACTGGAAGGCCGCTTTGTCAAGGAGGCTGCGGCGGCGGGGCTGGTAAACCTTGCCGGGCATCGGCTGGTCGGCGGCATGAGGGCCAGCATCTACAACGCCATGCCTATTGAAGGCGTTCGCTCGCTCATCCAATTTATGGAAAAATTCGAGAAAGATTGAGGAGAAAACAATGTTTCGAATAAGGACGATGAACAAAATTTCCCCGTTTGGCCTGGAACTGTTCCCGAGGGACAGGTACGAGGTTGCCAGCGAGATACCGAATCCCCACGCGATACTGGTGCGCAGCGCCGATCTGCACAAGGAGGAGATTCCCGGCTCCGTGCTTGCCATTGCCCGCGCGGGTGCGGGGTATAACAATATCCCCGTTGGCAGGTGCAGTGAACAGGGGGTGGTGGTGTTCAACACCCCCGGCGGCAACGCCAACGCGGTGAAGGAACTGGCGCTGGTCTCGCTGCTCCTGGCCTCGCGGGGCATCTTGGAGGGGATAAGCTGGGTCGCCTCTATCGCGGGCAGGGCCGACGAGGTTCCCGATCTGGTCGAGAAGGAAAAGTCGAAGTTCGAGGGGCCGGAACTTCGGGGCAAGACCCTCGGCGTGGTGGGGCTGGGGGCCATCGGCGTGATGGTGGCAAACGACGCGGTCGCGCTGGGCATGGACGTTATCGGCTACGATCCCTTTATCTCCGTTGATGCCGCCTGGAACCTTTCCCGCGAGGTGGTCCGCGCCGAAACGCTGGAGGGGCTTCTGGCAAAGGCCGACTACATCACCCTGCACATTCCCCTGGGCGATACTACCAGGGGCCTTCTTGACGCGAGAAAATTCCGCTCCATGAAAAAGGGCGCGCGGGTTGTCAACCTGGCCAGGGGCGCTCTGGTCAACGAGGCCGATGTCATCGAGGCGCTGAATTCGGAGAAACTTGCCGCCTACGTCACGGATTTTCCCTCGGCGGAGCTTCTTGCCTGCAAAAAGGCTATCTGCATTCCCCATCTTGGCGCGTCCACCCCGGAAGCCGAGGATAACTGCGCGATTATGGCGGTGAGGCAGCTCATGGATTACCTGGAAACGGGGGGGGTTCGCAATTCCGTGAATTTTCCCCGCTGCAAGCTGGAGCAGCAGGCCCCGTGCCGGCTGCTCGTGGCGAACCGCAACATTCCCAACATGGTGGGGCAGATTACTACGATTCTCGCGTCTGCCGGCATCAACATCACCGACCTGATAAACCACCACCGGGACGAGTACGCGTACAACATCATCGATGTCGAGCAGCGTATCCCCGAATCGGTGCTGGGGCATCTCAGGCAGGTTGACGGCATTGTCCGGGTTCGGATGGTAGAAAAAGTGGAAAAAATCGTGTAAAAACGGTATATTCTAGTTGAGTTTGGAGGGTAGTTTGCATTATAAAAAAATCGAGTTAAAAATCCCGCTGTTTTTCGGTTGCCTGGGGTCTTTGGTTTTGTGCGCCTTGCTGGCAATTCGCCTGTCGGAGCCTTCCTCGGACATTGGCGCGGGAAGCCAGGATGCCTCGTTTGAGGGGGTTGACGTGGCGGAGTCTGCGGGGGAAGGCCCCAAAACGGCCATAAACGCCCGTTTTTTTGCCCGATCCAGGCCGCGCAGCAGCGATCGCCTTCTGGAGTTGTACCGGCAGCCCGAGAGCCGGGGCTATGTCATTGATTTTTTTGCGGGAATCAGCCCCGCGACGGAAATTGTCGAGGCGGTTCTTGTCGGCGCCGACAGGTTCGACATTTCTCCTGCCCTTGCCTTTTCGCTGGGCTGGGAGGAAAGCCGCCTTGACCCGCTGGCGGTGAACACCGAGAACCGGGACGGCAGCATAGACCGGGGCCTGTTTCAGCTTAACAACCGTTCTTTCCCCCGGCTGGACCTGGAGTCGTTTTTCAACCCGGCGGTAAACGCCTATTACGCCATGGGCCACCTGCGGTACTGCCTGGACACGGGCGGCACGGAAATCGCGGCGCTGGCGATGTACAACGCCGGGGCTGGCAGGGTAAGCAACACCGGCACGCCAAAGACCACGCTTGACTATATCAGCCGTATCCTGGAAAACCGCAGGGAACTGGAGAGCCGGTTTTTCGACTGGGAAAGCCAGTTCCTGCAGCAGCTTGCCGACGGTTCCGGGATCGCCGGCGCGGAGCAGGAACGCTCCCGCTTTGCTGTGCTGCGGCCTTTGGGGATTAGGTAAGGAATGGGGAATGGGGAATGAGGAATGGGGAATGAGGAATGAGGAATGGGGATTATAGCAGCCTTGTTCCCCCGGCCTTAACCGTGATTTCCGCCTCGCCGCTGTAGCGGTCGTTGTATACCAGCAGGCGTTGATCCCCGTGGCTGTGCTCAAGGCGCAGGGGGGGGGCGGGCGGCGTTGCGGCGATTTTGGGCGACGGGCCAAACCGATCTGCGGGAAGGTAGATGATGCTGGGTGCGGCAATTTTGCCGTCGGCCCTGAAGCGGCAGCGGAAAATCCCCCGCTTGTGGTCCCACCTGAACGACAGGAGGGTCCCCGCGACAGCCATCGGGTAGGGGCGTTTCCAGCCCGAGGCAGCCCGTTCCTTTCCTTCCGAAAAAATTGAAAGGTCCTCGTCGTTCCAGTCGTCGCCGGTCTTGTTGGTGTTGTCCGCCGTGTAGTTCCAGATGGTCGAGTGGAGCAGGTTCTCGTCCACGGCGTTGTAGTACATGGACAGGGCCTGCTCGTGCATGGAATAGTCCCCGGTGGAAAAGGCATGGCGGTTGTTCATGTCAAAGGCAAGGCCGAATTCCCCCAGCAGGCAGGGCATGTTGCCCATGTGCTCACGGGCCCATTCAATCGCCTCTGCCAGGCACCGTGAAAAATAGGCCTGCACTTTCTTCCTGCCGAAAATCGACTTTTTCTCTTCGGGGCTAATCGTGAACCAGGGGCTGAACTGCTTGGTAAACAGGGCAAAGCCGTCGTACCAGTGGAACGCGTTGATCACGTTGGGCGGATCGTCTTTGCCCCACGATAAATGGGCTGCGGCGACCGACTCGGAGGGCACCCCTTCGATAAAGAAAAAGGTTTTTTCGTCCGCTTCTTTCATCGCCGCGATGAAGCGGCGGGCAAAGGGCTTGTGGAAGTCTTCCATAAAGCCCGCCTGCCGCCCCCCGAACCTGGCAAAATGTTCCCCGCGCAGCAGGCGCGGCTCGCCGCCCTCGTCGGCCCAGACCCCGGCCTGCTTCCAGGGGCAGGAGAACCCCTCCCTGAACAGCGAATGGGTGCCGGGGTTGAACAGCTCGGTTTCCGTGATTTTCCTGCCGAGGGAGGCGGCGCTGTACACCGGCACCTCCGTTGCATAGCCGCTGGCGGCGCGCATCGTCTCCCAGGGGCTGGGGCGGGGGCCCACGGGGACTACGGGTTTTTCCGCCGTCGCAAGGTCCCGGTAGCCGATGAAACCCCTGTGCGGCTCGTTTATTATGCCCCAGCCGGTAACGGCGGCGCAGTTTTTCAGGCGGCGGTAGCAGTGGCGGAAGGCGGCTATGTAGCGGCTTTGCAGCCATTCCTGGATGTTTTCACCTTCCATTATCAGGCCGGGGGCGTAGGTTTTTCCCCCGAAAAAAAGGCTGAACATGGTCGCTGCCGCGTAGCGGTTGTAGTTGCTGGGCCATATCATCCGGGGGTACTCCCCGCCGTGGAACTCGGCGTAGCGCTGCCGGGTAATGGCCGCGCCCGTGGTGTCCAGCTTGTCAAGGTCAATGCCGAGCCGTTCCAGGGTCCAGGCCGGGGCCCCGTCGCCCCCCGTCCACCTGCTCCACACGTCCTGGTGGGGGTCAATGAAGACCGAAATGCCCTTTTGCCCGGCAATAACGAGAATTTTCCTCAAATAGGCCAGGAAAGCCTCGTCGTACAGGCCGGGGCCTGCATGTTCCAGGGCCTCCCAGGTGACAACCAGCCGCAAAAAGGTCATCCCGGCGCGGCTGAGGCGGTCAAAATGGCTTTCCGCGTCCTCCAGCGGAAAGGGCCGGCCCACGAAAGAGGCCTCCGCCGGGTTTTTCAGCGATTCCGGGCTCAGCCCCCAGCCGGGCCGCCCAAACGGGTTTTTCGAGCCCCCCCCAAGGTTTGCCCCCCTCAGGATAAGGGCCCTTCCCTCGCCGTCCAGTACCAGGTTATTGACAATTTGCATTTTCAACCCTTTTGCCTAAAATTTGTAACTTGCGTATTTATAGGCTTGTTTGATCCATGGAATTAGGGTAATATGTTATTGTAGCATATTACATTTATAAGGGAGTGGAAACTATGCGAAAAATAATCCTTCTTTTCATAGCGGCCTTGATCGTGTCAACAACTGGCTGGGCCCAGACGGGCAGGAGAACACAGCAGGCAAACAATACCCAGGCTGGGGGTGGGCGTGACTCGTTCATGACCAAGCAATCTGTTTTCTTTGAGGACGGATCCCTGGATGAATACACCACTTATCAATGGGATCCGAACTATAGCCGCGTTGATAACGAGGTGCGGTATTCGGCTTCCGGCTCAATGCTTGAGCAGATTGAATTTGCGTATAACGAGGACAGGGGCTATATTACGACCAAGATCACCAGGGATGTTGAAAGCCGCCTGAAAAACCGCGTCGTGTACCAGTACAACGCGGGGGGCCGGTTATGGCGGGAGAGCATTGTCGACAACAGGGGCAGGGTAATCTCGACTTACGAGTACGGCTACGACGACCGGGGCAACCGCACCAGCCGAATCATCAGGAACCGCGCTGGCGACAGGCTCGCTGAGACGATCTACACGTTCGACGCTGCCGGAAGAATGACCGCGTCCGAAACCAGGGACTTTGGGAACACCGCGATTAGCTCTACCAGGTACACCTATGATGCCCAGGGAAACCTTGTCAGCCAGCAGGTATTAAACAGCGAGGGAAGGGTTACCACGAACATCCGCGGGGTGTGGGAGAACGGGCGTGAGGTACGAAATGAAATGCTTGGCGCGAATGGGGATATACTGCTGCTCGTTACCAGCGAATACGGGCAGGATGGGGAGATGACCAAAAGAACGGTTGATAATATCCAGGGTCAGTCCAAGCAGTTTATGGAATACGAGTACACTTACCGGCCTCGCCGGTAAGTTGGGGAGAGGTGACGTTGTGAAAAAGGCATTGATATTTATATCGCTGTTAATTGCTTCTGCGTTTTTTGGTTTTGCTGGCCCTGAAGAGGTTGACGTGTATGCGTATCTTTATAATGCCTCAGTGACAAACTCAGCCCAGTTGGACATCCTGCACAGCATGGTACAGGCAAGGCTGACCGGCGCCGGTGAATTCTATGCCAGGGCGCTCAGGCGACTCGTTTCCGAGTACAAGAACATCAGGAGCGTTACCGAACGGGACGCCGCCGACGAGCAGGCGATGATCCTCTCGTCGCTCCTGGGGGCGGAAAAATACACCCCGGCTGCGGCGGATTTGTGGCTGACGGTCGAGGCGTTTTCCTCGCCGCTGGTTAAAGCCGAAGCCATCATGGCTCTTGGCAAAATCCGCGCCATCAACTACCTTCCCCAGGTGATCCGCATTCTTGAGAGCACCAATGCCGCCCCCACCTCCGACCGCCTTAACGGGGAAAGGATCGCCTTTGGCGCGATCATCGCGCTGGAAAAGTACCAGGATCCTTCCGGCTACCTTCCCGTTTTCTTTGCCGCGAATGGCTGGTATTCAAACAGGATAAAGGAACAGGCGAAGAAATCGCTTCCCTTCATCGCTAGGGACCCAACGCCGTACATACTGGAAGTTGTCAGGGGGTCAGGCTACAATTATCCTATCAAATACAGCGCCCTGGAAACCATTGAGGCGGCGGCGAATGTTGACACCCAAAACAAAGTAAGTGTCGCGGTTGTAGCGCTTGCCGAAGGCTGGAGGTTTTCCAGCAACGACCCTCAGCAAAGAACCGTCCTTGCCAACATGAGGAAGCTGTCGATTCGAATGATCAACAAGTACAAGACCGACGACGAATCCATATACAACCTGCTGGAGCGGTCCTATAGCCAGGGATTTGACATGGACGAGAAACTTTCCGCCATCTCGGCGCTTGCTTCACAGAAAACCGATGAATCCGCCCAGCGGCTCTCGAAATTCCTTATGGATCTGAACGCCAAGCGCCAGAGCGGCAACATCAGGCAGGAGGACGAGCAGATGGTCAGGGCGGTTATCCCGGCGCTGGGCTATGCCGGGCGTCCCATCGGCAGGCCGGCGCTGAACGCCGTCGTTTCGCTTGACTGGACTCCCGCAGTTAAACGGCTTGCCCAGGATGCCATCAGGCAGATAGGGAACTGAGTTTTCTGCACCTGGACTTTAGCGCTGGACTAGTCGGAAAGAATCTTTAGGATGGCATCCGCCGTTTTTGCGTCGAGAATCTCCTGGCGTTTTTCAGCGCTCTTGAAGAGCAGGCTGATTTCGGCAAGAAACTGAAGATGCGGGCCGGTCTTTTCCACCGGGGAAAGCGTCAGGATAAAAATTCTGCACGGCTCGTGGTCAAGGGAATCAAAGTCAACCGGTTTATCTGAAATTCCGATGCAGGCTACCAAATCTTCGATTGTGTTGCTCTTCCCGTGGGGAATGGCAATGCTGTGCTTCATCCCGGTGGACATCTTCTGCTCGCGGTCCATGACCGCGCCCAGGGCAGCTTCCCTATCGGGGATTTTTTTTGCGGCTACCAGGATGTCCAGCAGCTCGTTGATTATCTCGTCCTTCGTGGAACCTTTCAGGTGAAGGTTGATGGTTTCTGTTGTTAGCACCGATTTCAAATTCATGATACATAAAGTGTAAAGCCGGGTACCCAAAAAGTCAAGCAAAATCGAGTTGGCGTTTTGATATGGCAATCAGGCGGAAGAGCCGTTCTGATGATTGGGTGGCGGGTTATGGTGTGGCGATAGTTGGCTGCGGGCGTGTCTTTCGGCGCTTCCAGGGCCAATTCAGGCATAGTACGCGGCGGCATAATCGTCGCGGCCCTCCGCCGCGAGCGCATCCTCGCCCTTGGATCCAAGCTGGACTACGATCCGTGGGCGGATTGCACGCGCCTGGCGGCGGGATAATCGAGCCGTACCGCTTTGTCTTTGCCTTGGTGGAGTCGGCGCAGAAGAACGGCATTGATCCGCACACCAATTTTAAGGCAAAAGAAGCGGCATGGCAGGATGGCCGCGCCGTGCATGCCCGCTATGCGGTGAACGCCGCCGGGCTGTTTGCCGGCGAGGGATTTACCATCAAGCCCCGCAAGGCCGATTTTTCCACGACGAGGGAGCGGCTTGAACGGATGCTCGAATCGGGAAAAACGATGATTCTCTTTTTAAGCCGGGGCGATGTTATCACCAGTTTTGCCGGTTTGCGCCCGGCCTTACTGCCTCACCGGCCATTGGCGGGTATGTGAAAAACATCTTTTTCTTTCCACTGGTAATATGTTTCGGCAGGTATTTTAGAGGCTTCCTTATAATTCCTTAAAGGCATGTCCCTCGTCTTTGTATGCTACAGCCCGTAGCCTGTAATCCATGCTATGAATACTTTATTCGTGGCGAGGGTTTTATACCCCGCCCCTCTGGGGCGGTCATAAAGGTATTAAACCCGAGACCAATACCTTTTAAGAACAACATACCCCGCTGCTCTGCGGCGGGGTATGTTGATTTATCGGTATTTTTCCAAAACGTTGTTATTTACAATCTAATGAAAATATGATATAAAAAATAATGGAGGGAAAAATAATGGATACAAAGTTGATTATTTTTATTAATATATTATTATTCATAAGTTGCCAGAAACAATTTTCCCCAAAAAGTGAATATATCAAATCACATGAAAATTCTGGTGAAAATATTGAGATGTCCAATAATAAAATTGAAGATTATATAAATACCAAAAAAGCAGATAATACAGATATAACCAATTATTATCTTGATAATTTTTTTAATGAAGGTACTAGTGTTGCAGACGATTTTGCAATTATATGGGATGATGAAAAAAATGGGTTCAAACCGTATGTTCCAAATTTTGAATATTAAAGGTAAAAGGAAACAGGGCAAAAGCCCGGAAGACTTTTGGCGTGAATACGAGGAGCAAACGGGGGAAAAGATCATCGCCCGCAGCCTGGGGCGGTACGTGTCGGGCTGGGATGAATTCGGCGATCCGCCGGGAAACCCCTTGTGGGGGCTTATTGTCGCCACCTCCGGCGGTTTTCGCTTTCACCATTTCCCCCAGGCAAACTGGGTAAGCAACATTATCCGCCTGGGTTCCGCCAATGATCCTCCCGGGGAAAAAACGATTTTTATCCCCTCCGAAAGGATCGTATCTGCTGTCCTGCGCAAGGAGACAAGGTGGCACAGGAAGATTTTCCTGCCTAGCGTTCCCCGCCTGGTGGTTTGTTACCGTGACGATAACGGCGCGGAAAGGGAATTGCTGTTGCTGGCCGAATACAAGCCGGACGGGCTTGCGGAAGCACTGGTTCCATCATCATAAATTTGGAGGCAATATGCATCGCTCATGTATCTTTGTTGGCTTGCTGTTCATTTCGACTCTGGGTTTTGCCCAGCAAGGTTCCTCAATAAGAATAACAGGCAGAATTCCTGGCGCACAGGACAGCAACCTGTACCAAATCCAGGTAGGGGCCTTCAGGCTTCCCGGTAACGCCGAAGGGGCGTTTGAAAGGCTGAGAAACGCCTCGATGAATCCTGTCTATGAAAGCTACCTGGATTTTATCCGCGTGATGATTGCCGGGATAAGAGCCAGGGACGTGCCGTTTTATCTTGAGGAAATTAAAAAGGCCGGCTTTTCCGAAGTGTTTATCAGGATTGACACCAGGGGGCATGCGGCCCTTGGATTGCCGGTAAGCACAGCGGCAGTACCGTCATCTGCGTTACGTGAAATTGGCTATCGCTCGGTAAGAGTTGGCGAAACAAGGAGTTTGGCGGATATTGCAAACGGCAGGAACATTGTGTCATGGGGAAACAGCACCCCCTCGGCTATCAGCGTTGACGCAAACGGCAATATTACCGGCCTTGGAATTGGCAATGGGTATATCAGCATAAACGAGACCGAATACATATCAGTAGCGGTGGTTCCCTCGGAAAGCCTGTACCATGTCCCGAAATCCCAGGAGGCGTTATTGCCCCCGGGAAGCAATGCGATTAACGATTCTACCAGCATAACCGAGTACAGAACAGAGCCTACGTTCCGCCTGGCGTACAGGTTTAGAAACAAGGGTGAAACAAAAGGCGCAAGCGGGGGTAACGGGGGGATCGATGTCCTTGGCAGGGGGGCGAATTATCAATGGCTGTGGACAACGTATTACCAGGGGGGATGGTTTTACGATCTCAACGGAGTTAAGCGCGAGATGGTTGACGGCTATCAAAGGGATGCGAATAACGGCGTTGAGTTAACAGTCATGCCGGAATTTGTTTACGCCGAGGGATTCCCGTATTTACAGTTGAGGCATATTTTGCATAATTCAGGTAATACCGCCGTTACCGGGCAGAAATTCGGCGCGTCTGCCGACGTGATGATACACAGGAACGATAGCGCGTCGCTTGTGCATACGTCTTATGGGGCGTACATGACCGATTCCCGGACAAACCCATCGCTTGAGCTTATGCTTGTCTGTAATTCGGGCAGCGGCATAGACCCTGTAGATACGCTTTGGCTGGGCGAATACGACGACGCAGGCAGGAATCATGTGGAATACATTTATGCCGATAGGCGTTCCGACGTTAGCGGCCTTGACAGCGCGATAGGGTTTTCATACCAGAACATCGATCTTGCGCCGGGGCAGACAAAAGAATTTGTCGTTCGCTTTACCCTCGCAAGGACAGAGAATTAAGAGCAGGGATCAGTTAGCGGGCCATTGTTTTTTTTGACATTATTTTTCATACTGTTCGCATGAAAAGACTGTCAATTTTTGCCGCCGTTCTGCTGTTGTTTTCCGGCTGCGTGTCCAATCCCCTGACCGGGCAGCGCACCATGGCCTTCGTGGACAACCGGGAGCTTTTCCCGTCGTCCTTTGCCCAGTACGAGACGTTCCTCCAGGAAAACACCGTCGTTTCCGGCACCGTCGAGGCGAACATGGTTTCCCGCCTTGGGGCAAAACTCGCCGATGCAGCCCAGAAATGGCTTGCCGCCGAGGGCTACCCCCATTACCTGGACGACTACGAGTGGGAGTACAGGCTGGTTGAAGACGGCACGGTAAACGCCTGGTGCATGCCGGGCGGCAAGATTGTGGTATACACGGGGATTCTTCCAATAGCCCAAACCGAGGAGGGGCTTGCGGTGGTGCTTGGCCACGAAATTGCCCACGCCCTGCTCAACCACGGCCAGCAGCGCATGAGCGCCAGCATACTGCAGCAGCTTGGCGCGGTGGGCATTTCCCTGGTGACGGTAAGCCAGACCGCCGAAACCCAGTCCCTCGCCATGACCGCCTACGGCGCGGGTTCCTCCCTGTTTGGCACCTTGCCCTTCAGCAGGCGGCACGAAAGCGAGGCCGACCGTTACGGCCTTATCCTCATGGCCATTGCGGGCTACAGCCCCGACGAGGCGGCGCCTTTCTGGGAGCGTATGGCCGCGCAGGGCGGCGGCGGCACGCCCGAATTCCTCAGCACCCACCCTTCGGACGCAACCAGGATCAGGCAGATACAGGGCTGGGTTCCCGAGGCAAAACAGAAGGCCGCGGGTTTCGGGGCTGGGTTCTGAAAATGCCCCACCCAAGCTCAAGCAACCAGGAATCGGCTGGGCGATCATCCCACTGGGCCGACGAATGCGCTGAAAAAATAATTCGCGAAAAAGGCGAGAAAGAATTGTACACCTGCGCGTCGGGCATCACCCCGTCCGGCACGGTGCATATCGGCAACTTCCGCGAGATCATCTCGGTTGAGCTTGTCGTCCGTGCGCTGCGGGACCTGGGCAAAAAAGTTCGGTTTATCTACTCGTGGGACGATTACGATGTGTTTCGCAAAATCCCCAAGAATATGCCGAAGCAGGACGAGCTTGAACAGTACCTCCGTTTTCCCATCACCCTGGTTCCCGATCCCTGGGAGCGGGATGCAAGCTATGCCCGCCACCACGAGGTTGATGTCGAGAGCGCCCTTCCCGCCGTGGGGATTTTCCCCGAATTTCTCTATCAGGCGGAACGCTACCGCGCCTCGATGTACGCGCAGGGAATACGCAGGGCACTGGAACACCGCGATACGCTGAAAAAAATTCTCGACAAATTCCGCGACGAGGATCACAAGATACAGGGCGAATGGTGGCCGGTCAGCGTGTTTTGCGGCAAGTGCAACAAGGACACCACCGACATCGACGGCTGGGACGGTGAGTGGGACTTGAGCTACCACTGCGACTGCGGCCATTCGCAAACCGTGGACATACGCAGCGCGAAGGAGGTCAAGCTCGGCTGGCGGATCGACTGGCCCATGCGATGGGAGCACGAGCAGGTCGATTTTGAGCCGGCGGGCAAGGATCACCACAGCCAAGGTGGCAGCTTTGACACTGCCCGCCTCGTCTGCAAAGAGGTGTACGGCCGGGAAGAGCCCGTAACCTTCCGCTACGATTTTATCGGCATCAAGGGATCGGTGGGAAAAATCTCCAGCTCTTCCGGCGTTGTCGTCGATCTGGGCGACCTGCTCAAGGTGTACACGCCCCAGCTTGTCCGCTACCTGTTTGCCGGAACCCGGCCAAACACCGAGTTTACCATTTCCTTTGATCTTGATGTCATCAAAATTTACGAGGACTACGATAAAACCGAGCGCATCGCCTGGAAGATCGATGCGGCAAAGGACGAGGCCACCTACCGCTGGGAGCGGCGCATCTACGAGCTTTCCAACCCCAAGACCGCCCCCGACGGAAGAACCCTGCCCCTGGAGTCGCCGCCGTTTCAAATCCCCTTCCGCCACCTGTGCAGTCTGATACAGATTGCCGACGGCGACGTGGAAAAAACGCTGGCCGCGATTGACGGCCCCAAACCGGAGCAGATTCCCGCCCTGCGCGAGCGGGCAATCTGCGCCCAGTACTGGGTGGAAAACTGCGCCCCGGACGAATTCCGCTTCAAACTGCGTGGGGCAGGGGAGCGGGCGGCCCTTTCCGATCAGGAAGCGTCGGCGATCCGCATACTGCGCGACGAGGTTGTTTCCTGCATCGAAACTTTTGCCGAGGACAAACCCTGCGCCGAGGCGATTTACGCCGCCGCCGGGAAAGCCGGCATCGAGGGCAAGGCCATGTTCCGCGCCGCGTACCAGTCCCTTATCGGCAAGGACCAGGGCCCCCGGCTGGCGAGCTTCCTCAGATCGATAGACAAACAGCGCCTGTTGGGGATTCTCGCCGCATATTAATCACGCTGCCGGCTTTCCCGGTCCGCCCCATTTTTTTCCCGGCAGGGGAAAGAACAGCGGGCCGGAGACGGCGTTCCAGCTTGAAGCCCCATCGCGGTGGCCGTCTTTTTGCGCCGCCGCTTGGCGCTCGCCGTGACCGGGCGGGCTTGCAGTCGCCCTCTGTCCCGCGAAAGCGTTTTCAGGCTGCACGTTCGGTCACCTTGTGCAGCGCTATCTTGTGCTGGTAGAGCTGCGTTTCTACTTCAAGTGGTATGCGTTCGTCAGTAAAAACCCCGGCAACCCGCTCCAGCCGCACCAGCCCAAGAACGCCCTGCCGCTGGAATTTTTCCGCGTCGGTGAGGATGTACACCTCGCGGGCGTTTTTCGCAAGGTCCATCACCGTCTGCGAGCGCAGGTAATCCTTCCCGGTAAACCCAAACCCCGGCATATAGCCGTCAGTCCCGATAAAGAATTTATCCGAGAAGAAAACTTCGCCGCATTTTTGCGTCATCGGCCCGACCAGCACCTGGGATTCGGGCTGGTAGTAGCCGCCCAGGAGGATAATCCTCGTGCTGGGAACATGGCGGATAAAATTGGCGATAAAGACCGAGTTGGTTATGATGGTGAGGTCTTTCCTCGTTTTGGCAAGCTCCTCGGCAAAAAGCGCGCAACAGGAGCCGGATTCGATCATCACCGTCTCTCCTTCCTCCACCGTTTCCGCGGCGGCCTTGGCAATGCGCCGCTTGATATCGTAGTTGAACGCCATCCGTTTGCCGATGTCGTTTGTCGTGTTGAGGCAGGCGTATCCGTGTTCCCGGCGCACCATGCCGCGATTTTCCAGCATGTCCAGATCCTTGCGAATCGTAACCTGGGACACCTCCAACAGCTCCGCCATCGCAATAACTTCTGCGCGGTTGTGCTTGGACAAAATTTCGAGTATCTTGGTATGCCTTTGTGTCATCATTTCTCCTGGTTTCGGCGCCGGGGGTATGTTTTGCAACATCCTTTACCTATAAAATACGAAACAAATTTTATTAGTCAAGGAAAATCTCTTCAAACGGAACGATTGTTTCTTTGGTAAGAAACAGGGTTGTGTTTCTTTGCTCAGCCAAAATGCCGCTTGGGGAATGGATTTGATAGCAGGCCCGGTACGTAAACGATTGGCGGGAGCGCACGGAGATCAGCCCGTACCCTATATGCCTCCCGTGGTTGCGCGCTTACGCCAGACGGTTCGGCCTGTTGCGCCCATGTTCCCCGCAGATCACCAGGTGATGATATATGTGCAGGTCTCCGCGCCGTGGGAACGGCATTCCCTTGATCTGTCGTGGGTGACTTGCGCATCGCCCTGGAATTTGCGGGCCATTGCGTCGATGATCCCCCGGTCAAACGCGCAAGGGTACGGGTTATGGCTTACGCTGATGATCCGGTTTTTTTCGGAACGGTCGCGCTCATAGCCGTAGTGTCCAATCCCCTCGCTCATGGCTCCGGTATTCATGTCAAAAAGCAGCTTGCCGTTTTTCCGGTGGTTTATGTGGTAGGCAACATCAATCGCTTTGATTGCGCTGTCAATGTCCACAACCCAGGGCGGAAACTGCGCGTTCTCGGGTATCGACAAACCGATGTTGTAGAGGACGCGATCGCCCACTTGTTCCGCGATATTCTTAAACGCCTCAAGCCATGCCGCCTGTGAATACCAGCCGTTCATGTCTATACGCAATTCCTTGTTTACGACAGTCCCGATGTTTACCTTGCTGAAATAACGCCGGGAGAGATTGGTAAAATACCCAAGCCCGGCTACAATCGAATAGACCGTTGGCCCGTTCACCTCAACGTCAGGCTCAAAGACCTTAAACTGCATCGCTGTTCCTTCGCCTTGATTTGGATATCTGCACCGCTTCATAAATTTGATCGGCGCCTTCCCTGGCCGTCGCAACGCCCTCGGAAATACGCAGAGTTACCGCTTCCACGTCTTCAATACCGCCCATAATATCATTGATAGCCTTGCTCATTTCGACAGTCTCGGTTTCCAAATCTGTTACGCCGGCCAGGATCATGGAACTGGAGGCGATTATTTTTCTCGCCCCCTCCTGGACTTCGCCGGTAACCTCGCTGATCTGATGGGTAGTCTGGTGGGTGGATTCAAGAATCTGGGTGCTGCCGATTTTCTGTTCGTCCATTGCCTGCTGGATTGCATGCTCCTGCTGGCGCGCCTTGTCCACGAGATCGGCTATTTTCGCAAACCCGTTCTGTGATTGCCCGGTAAGGACCGTGGCGCTGTTAATCTCGTCTTGCAGGCCCCTCAGAATCTTGCTGATGGATTTGCCCTGTGATGAGCAATTTTCCGCCAGTTTTCTGATTTCGTTTGCCACCACCGCAAAACCCTGACCGTACTGGCCGGCATGGGCCGCTTCTATGGCGGCGTTCATGGCAAGCAGATTGGTTTGAGCCGCTATGGACTGAATCATCTTGCTTGCGTCCTGCAGGACCTCGGAATTCTCCACCAGGGTTTTCATGATTTCCGTCACTTTTTGAATTCCCTCGGTACCTTCCGTGGAAGCGACACGAAGATCGTCCATGATTTTGCTGTTCTCGCCGAGAATGCTGGATACCGAGGCAATATTGGCGGTCATCTGCTCGATGGCGGAGGATGTCTGGCTGACAGCAGCCGCCTGCTTTTCAATATGGGAAGCCAGCGCGCCGATGTTTTGGTTAATTTGCTTTGTTTGTTTGGAAACATCAGAAACCGAGATGACGTGGTTAATCGCCCGGGAGATATAGGCAAGGAAGGTCTTGTCCATTTCCGTAGTTATCTTTACCGCTTCCTCCGCCGGTTTCGTCATTTTTTTTATGGCATCATGCAGGGTTTCGACTTTATCGGATAAATGATCCGCCCTTTGGGAAATATCGCCCCGTCTTTCCCCTTTTGCCGAAGAACGCTCGCTGTTACCCTTTTTGAATAAGCTTTTCATCCGTGGCAACAGCATACACCATCTCGGCCTTTTCGTCAAGCGAACTGAACGAATTGCTTCAAAAATAATCTAACCGAAAAGGATATGCGCCCCAAAATAAAATTCTAACCCAAATAAGCTTATCCGAAAGAGAGTTTGGAAAGCGAAATGGGTTTAACTATGCATGGGAAAAAGACGCTTGCCAGAGAAGCCTACCTTGTTATGCGCCGTTTTTCTTGCTATGATAAGTATTTTTTAAGATGTTCATTATTGATTGTGGTAATACTTTTTTTAGCATTTTTTTTATTCCAGCAGCTATTCTTGTAAGGCCAATCTTTTTATGAAGTATATATTCTAATGTTTTTCCTCTAAAATGTTTGTTTCTTGCCGCATATATTGGGTATATATCTGGGTTCATTAGTGTCCAAAATAAATCGCCCATCTACCATGTAAACTCCAAATAGTATTGCGACGCTAAGTTTGGTTTTGGCGGCGGGCCGCTACCGCATAGGAATTCAAAAAGCGAATTCCG
>JAISSG010000024.1 GCA_031273185.1 Treponema sp.
CTCCTCAAGAGCTTCGGGGCTTAATGCCCTCCCATCTATTCTACTCATGTAGTGACTATATGTTCTTTTTGAACATTTGTCTACTATGTTTATTTGTTTATTGCCGGGTCAGTAATTAGTATTTTGCAGCTACCCACTACCTGCTAACCACTAACCACTAATTTCGCATTCTCAAGATGCGCCGTGCTCTGGGTGCTGGCGGCGTTCACCTCAACTGCCTGTTGCGCCACTTTCTGAGAAATACCCTCCAGCGTGACGGCCGCTTTCTGAATCGCGCCGCTCTGGCAGTGGATGTTGTCGGTTCCTTCTTTCACCTTGCCGGTAATGTCCTGCAACGCCCTCAGCGCGGTCAAAACCTGGCTGCCGCCCGCCGATTGTTCCTCGACGGCATTGTTCATCACGCCGAATGATTGATCAAGCGCCTTTATCTCCGTGAACATGGTTTCCATCGACTTTACCGTGTCGGAGGAGACGGCGGTTATCTGCGTTACGCGCTGCTCTATCTTTTTGATTTGCGATGAAATGCCGTCCGACTCTTTGGCGGAAAGTTCGGCAAGCTTGCGGACTTCGGAGGCGACTACGGCGAACCCCTTGCCCGCTTCCCCCGCGTGGGCGGCTTCAATGGCGGCGTTCATGGCGAGGATGTTTGTCTGCGCCGCGATGTCGGCGATTGTCTTGTTGGCGTTTTGCAGCATTTCGGATTGCTGGTGGATGCCGTTTATTTCTTCAACCAGTTTATGCAGTTTGGCTTGCCCCGCGCTGGAAGATTCGCTTATCGTGTCGGCGGTCCTGCCGGCGTTACCCGCAATCTGGCGGATGGAGTCGATGTGGGCGACCATCTGCTCGATTGCCGCCGATGACTGGGTGATGTGCGAAGCCTGCGCGTACACCGCCTCGTTGAGCGAATTAATCGAGGCAGCTATCTTGTCGATAGCATCTGCTGTTTCCGTAACGGAACTGGTCTGGGATTCGGTGTCGAGTTTCATTTTTTCCATATTGGCGGTTATCACTTCCAGCGCGTTTGAGGATTCCGCGATAACGGCGTTGAGCCGCTCGCTGTCGCCGGTTATTTTTTGCAGGTTTTTGTTGAGCTTGTCTATCGCCGCTTTCAGGCTGTCCCTGATTTTTACCAGAGCCTTCTGCATACTGCCGATTTCGTCTTTTCTGAATTTGCTGATGTTTCCGCTGAAATCCATATTGGCGATTGTTTCCGCCATCTTCTCAAGTTCCCGTATTGGTTTAATCAGGGATGTTGACAGCAGGAACGCCAGCACCGCTGCGGTTAAAATAGAAACGATTAACGACAATTGTGCGCCTAACTCATAGCCCTTTATTTTGGAAATCTCATAATCGGCTCCCAATACGCCCACTATCTCGCCGTTATTCATTATGGGGATATACGCCGATACAAACGTGCCCCATGAATCGGTATGGGGTTTTGGCGTTATCTGCAATTCTTTTGTTCTGTAGGCGGCTTCCATTGCCTGCGGAACATCGTCCTCTTCATAAGAAGAAAACACCTCTTCAACAGGCGTGTCGGGTGATTCTTCGGAGGCGAACAGAAACTGGAAGGTATTTCCACTTCGCCGTACATAATAAAGATAGGTAATGTCAAAAATATCGGCTATCTTTTTTGTGTCGGCGACAAAGTCCCAGTATTCCTGCGAACCTGCTGTTCCCAGCCTGACAAGATTATCCGGGTCAGACATGATATGGTGATAGTCAATGTCTATCAGTTGCAGGACATTGACCAGTTTTTCCCGGTACGTGGTTTTGATATAACGTGAATACGGGATATACATTACCAGCGAGATGCTCAATCCCAATCCGACAAAAAATGCGAAAAATTTCCACCGCAAACTGTGCATGGCTTTTCCTCCTGCGCTATTGTAAAGGGCATGAGGCGGGTTTGCTATTACACTTTCTACTTATTCGTTTGCCTTTCCTGCTTATTCGTACCTGCCCGCAGGGACAGGCTTTGCCTCTTCTACCCTTTTATAACTTCCGAATCCGTTGCCTGGTACCTGCAAGATGCCTTGTTGAAACTAAACCCCTCGGTATTGAGGAACCTAATCGGTTTTTGGTCGAGGCCCCCCCGATTCGTTTTTCTGTGGACATAGATGTAGTCAAAGGTACCTTCCTGGGCGAACGCGCCGCCCTCTGTCTGGCTGTTGATATATGCGTCTGTTATTCGTACTGCGTTATTGTCGTCTTTGGCACGGTCTCTTTAAACAACCCGCTTTTGCGGCATACAGCGGCATCTATCCGGGCTCTTCCGTGCGGCATTTGCCGAAAGACACAGCTTGACGCTGTGCCTTTATTGGGGCATCCCCACTCCCTGAGCCTGGTACAGCCGGAAATTCTCCTCGTCAAAGCAAACGAAAACCACCCGCGTAATGCCGGGGTATTCGCCGAGCGCTTTCCGCACCGTCTCCACGGCAATGGCGGCGGCCTTGGCCTTGGGATAGCCGTATACCCCGGTGCTGATGTTGGGAAAGGCGACACTCGCAAGACCGGCGGCGGCGGCCAGTTCAAGGCTTTTGCGGTAGCAGGACGCAAGGGCCGCAGGTTCGCCCTGCCCTCCCCCGTGCCAGACCGGGCCGACGGTGTGGATAACATGCTTGCAGGGAAGCCGGTAAGCGGCGGTGATGACCGCATCACCTGCGGGGCACGGGCCGCCCGGGACACTGCGGCGTTCTGCGACGATCTTCATACATTCCTCCAAAAGCCCCGGCCCTGCCGCCCGGTGGATGGCGCCGTCAACCCCGCCGCCGCCCATCAGGCTTGAGTTTGCCGCGTTCACGATGGCATCCACGTCAAGTTTGGTAATATCGCCCCGTATCAATTCCAGTTTTGCCATATCCATTTCCCCCTTTTTATAGTATATTTGCAGTTGCCAATATTTTACAACAGGAAACAATATGACAAGTCGCATTGCAATGAACAACCCCATCGTCGAGATTGACGGCGACGAGATGACCAGGGTCCTCTGGGCGCTGGTAAAGGAAAAACTGCTCCTCCCCTACGTTGACCTCAAAACCGAGTACTACGACCTGGGGCTGATGAACCGCGAGGCCACCGGCGACCAGATAACGGTACAGGCGGCAGAGGCGATACAACGGCTGGGCATCGGGGTAAAATGCGCCACCATCACCAGCAACGCGGCCCGAAAAGCCGAATACAATCTGGCCAACCTGTTCCCCAGCCCCAACGGCACCATCAGGGCGATTCTGGACGGCACCGTATTCCGCAAGCCGATTTCCCTGTCCTGCGTGCAGCCCACGGTATCAACGTGGAAGAAACCCATCGTCATTGGCAGGCACGCCTACGGCGACGTGTACAAGGCGGCGGACATGATCATCCCGGGGCCGGGAAAGGTCGAACTGGTGTATACGCCAAGGGACGGCGGGGCTGCCCAGAGGATGACCGTGGCGGACATGGGCGGACCGGGCATCGCGCAGGGAATACACAACCTTGACGAATCGATCCGGAGCTTTGCCCGCGCCTGCTTTATCTACGCCCTGCGGGAAAAGCTGACGGTTTGGTTCGCCACAAAGGACACAATCTCAAAAACCTACGACGGCCGCTTCAAGGAAATTTTCAACGAGGTGTACGAAACCGAGTACAAGGATACATGCGCCGCCGCCGGCATTGGATACTTCTACACCCTGATTGACGACGCGGTGGCGCGGGCGGTCAAGAGTGACGGGGGCTTTCTCTGGGCCTGCAAAAACTACGACGGGGACGTGATGAGCGACATGATCGCCAGCGCGGTGGGCAGCCTTGCCATGATGACCAGCGTGCTGGTGTCCCCCTCCGGCGTTTTCGAGTACGAGGCGGCCCACGGCACGGTGCAGCAGCACTACTACCGCTGGCAGAAAGGCGAAAAAACCAGCACCAACCCCATCGCCCTGATCTTCGCCTGGACCGGCGCGCTGGCAAAGCGAGCGGAGATCGACAACACGCCGGAGCTTAAAGCCTTTGCAAAAAAACTTGAGGCGGCGACCCTCAGCGCCGTCGAAAACGGCGAGATGACCGGCGACCTTGCCCGCCTCGCCAATCCGGCCCCCTCGCGGACTCTCGATTCCTGGGAATTTGTTGACGCTATCGCAAGAAGGCTAGATGGGCGCAAGGCTTGAAAACGGCTCACGAATCCTTCGCCGATGCGGCAATGACAATTTTTCCAGAAAATTGGCTTTTTTCACTGGAAGTATGGTATTATAGAATTATAAAATGGAGAATAAAAAATGGATAAAATAATCAATAGAAAAAATCATTAGTGTCCAAAATAAATCGCCCATCTACCATGTAAACTCCAAATAGTATTGCGACGCTAAGTTTGGTTTTGGCGGCGGGTCGCTACCGCATAGGAATTCAAAAAGCGAATTCCG
>JAISSG010000052.1 GCA_031273185.1 Treponema sp.
GCCGCAGGAATACAGTTATGAGCATAATTGAATTTATAAATAATTATAAAAATAACTGCTTTTGGTTTTTTATACCAGTAATTATTTTCAATATTATATTTACAAAATATCTCCCAGAAAAATATCTGAAAAATATAAACCACCCAATAGTTACAATAGAAACTGTTGCAAGAATAATAACAATAGTGTTGTCTGTAATAATGGCAATAAAACTGGATAACAAAATTGGGAAAGCAGGACTTATTGTATATATTATTGGAATTATAATTTATTTCTGTTCATACTTTATAGTAATAAAAGTACCCGCAATTTCATTCCATAATAATTTTATTGTATTATTAGCTCCATATTGGACATCAGTTTTATGGTTAATTGGTATTGGATTATTGGGAAATAAGTTATTTATAAATATACCGTATCATTATTCCGTATATATAATAATATCAATTATATTTGCAATTATACATAGTATTCATGGATATATTTGTTACAACATAAAATGAGTGTATAAAGCAAGGCACACTTCGCATAACAGGATTGTATGCGCTACGCCGCCTGTTCGGGCGGCTCCGGGTTCCGAAAAACCGCAGTCGGGCTACGCCCTTTGTGCGGTTTTTCTCCACCACATTTGGGGCGGGGGTCGTTGCTACGCAACGCCCTATTACCCGCCCCAAATGTCGCATACAGCCAGACCTGTTATGTGCCGTAAAATCTGTTACGGAATAACATTTTTCTGCTACTTACTCCAGTTTCCATTCATACTTGAATAAGTTCCCTGTATACCAGAAATAGTTAACGTGTTTCCACTCAAACTATAGCTGCCAGTAATTGTTTCTGAAAAAGGAGTCCAAGAAGAATTACTCCAGGCATGGGTTGAATTTAATGTAACGGTTGAACCATCATAAGAAATTGTACCCTTACCAAAATTTTTCCCTTCAAGTATAGATGTATAACCATCTCCTGAAATGACTATAGTCATCGGACCTTGGTTCCATGTTCCATCTAAACTTCCATCATTACCACCTCCAGTCGAACCATTATCACAGCCGACAACCGTCATTCCGAATGCCAGTACCATTACCAGCATTCCCAACCAAAATTTCCCGTTTTCCATAATTTTCTCCTTCAAACAGAATGTACTCTAAATATAGAGTTGTTCTATAGGCTACCATACTCTAATTTTAGAGTCAAGCGAAAATGGAGCCAGAAACAGAAAAAATTTTAGAAAATCTCCGAAAAACGAGAATTTCTCAAAAAATCTCCCTTTTAAATCTTGCAAATTTGGTAGAAATTTCTCATAGCCATTTGTATTATATTGAAAGCAAGAGGGTAATACCTTCAATTGATGTAATTATTAAACTCACAAAAGCACTTAATATAAGCTTAATAAATCTTTTAGAATAAAAACACCTTTATAGATATAAATTCAATGTCAAAAAGTTATGGATTTTTATCCTTGTTAATTGTCCCCTGTTACTTGTTCCGCCGTGGCATCCGGCTTATCGCCATCTGCGCCATCGCATAGCGACATTACTACGCATTTCACAACAGAACCTGGCGGCGGGGCCTCGCCGGAATATCTGACAGCAAGTTTAAGGTAATTCTCCGAAACCGCCCGGAATTCTCCCTTTTGGGCGGGTTCCCCTTTTTCCACGACGGCGGACAATTCCCTGCCAAGCCAGGCCTGGGCATAGTCCCGCCTGCCCCGCAGGGCAAGACTGGTCAGGGCCTCTACCCGCCGCGTAACATCACGCTCGCAGACACTGCCGCCAAAGGCAAATGCCGCAGTTCCCGGCCGTTTTGAAAACGGGAACGCGTGTATCCACGCAAAACGGTTTTTCTCGCAGAAGGCAAGGGTCCGGGCAAAATCGGCCCCGGTTTCGCCGGGAAAGCCGGCAATGATGTCGCAGGCCAGAAACGGGTTGTCCTTTGCCGAGCGCAGCAGAGCCGCCGCTTCCTCCGCCCGGCGGGGATCGTAAACCCTGCCCATTTTTTCCAGTACCTCCGCGCTGCCCGACTGTACGCACAGGTGGAAGTGGGGGCGCACCCTTGGATGGGCAAGCGCCGAGGCAAGCCGCTCGTCAACAGCCTCCGGCTCCAGGGACGAAAGCCGCAACGCAATGGCCTCGCTGCCTTCCAGCAGGTACTCCACAAGCCCCGCGAGATCGCAGTCTGAATGCCGGTACTGGCTGATGTTAACCCCGGTGATCATCAGCTCGGCACAGCCCCTGGCTTCATAGGCAAGAAGTTCCGCAAGGGCGGTTTTCCTGTCCAGGCTGACGCTGGGGCCCCGTGCGAGGCGCACCCGGCAATAGGTACACGCGCTGTCGCATCCGTCCTGTATCTTCAGGTAGCCCCGCGAGTGAAAGGCAAACTCGCCCGGCCTAAAATCGAACGGGGAACTGCCCTCTTCACGGCAAAGCCAGGATTCCAGCATTTCCGCCAGCGTGCCTGCCGTCGCCCCCAGCAAATACCCCGGTAATTTCAGCAGGGCGCCCTTGCCTGTCCCGCCGCCCAAAACAAAAAGCCGCCGACCGTGGGGCGATTCGGGGCAGCCTTCCGGGGCAGATTCAGATTCAAGCAGCGCGATATCGCCGGGGTCCAGTTGCGCGTAACAGCCAACGGCTATCACGCACGACCGGGGGTTTTCCCGCAGGGCTTTGCGTATGGTCCGGCGCGCCTTCTGATCGGCCTTCGACGTTACCGTGCAGGTGTTGATAATGACGAGACCCGGCCCCTCCAACACCGCACCCCAGGCAACCAAAGAAAACCCCGCTTTCCTAAACGAGTCGGCAATCGCCTCGCTTTCAAGCTGGTTAAGTTTACATCCCAGCGTATAAATCAGTATCGGACACACCAGCCCCTATCCCCACTTCCTTATTCCTCATTCCCCATTCCTCATTCCCCTCTTCCCATTCCCCACTCCCCACTCCCTAAAAAAGCACCTATCTGCTGCCAAGCGCCTGCCGGACACGGTCAAGGCCGCGCCGTGCGTCGGAAAGCTGGGGATTAAGCGAAAGGGCCTGCTCGTAGGCAACCACCGACTGGGCAAGGTCGCCCGCGTTTTCCCGGGCAAAGGCAAGCCGTGTCCACCAGGCGGCGTTCCCCGGCATGTAGTGCACCGCAGTGGAGAGGGCTATGTCGGCATGGCGGAATTTCCCCATCCGTATGTATATCTCGCCTATAAAATAATACACGATCTCTATGCGCTGTCCTGACGGGGCAAGGTTCACGTATTCCTGAAAATATTGCAGGGCCACGCCGTTGTTTCCCATATAATAGTACACCTCGCCGAGGATTTCGGCGACCCTGGCGTCATACCGGCTAAGGCCCTGCGCCGTGCGGGCATAGCGCAAGACCTCGTCATAGCGGCCAAGGCGCAGCAGGCTCCAGCAGATGACCACGTGCGATTCCAGGTTGCCGGGGTTTTCGGCAATCTCGTCCCGGCAAATTTGAACCGCCTGCGCGAAATTTCCCTGGCGGTATTCGGACAGGGCGTCAGGAGGGGAACCTCGGCCCTGCCGGGCCTCGGCGGAGGGTTCCGGCGCTGTCTGCGGAAAAACGCCGGGCGCGACAAGGGCAAGAACAAGGGCAAGAACAAGGACAAGGGCGGAAAGGCGCGGGAGACTCATAGGGCGGCGCTTTTCCCCGTCATGGCACAGCGGCCGTTAAACGTGCAGCCGGTCTCCATAAAGATTTCCGGCGCAGTTATGTTTCCTTCCAGCGTCCCGGTAACGGTAATCTCGACCTTCTCGGAAGCGGTTATGTCCCCTTTTACAAAACCCCTGATTATGACACGCGACGTGTTTATGTCGGCATTTACCACCGCTTCTTCATCAATCACCAGCAGCCCCTTGGCCTTGATCTCGCCGGAAACCTTTCCCCGGATAAGAAAGGACTTGTCGAAATTGAGAGTCCCGGAAAAATCGATGTCCGGCGAGAGTATCGTGTCAAAGTCGTCCTCTTCAATCATGTCGCTGTGAACATCAGTCATTCTGCTCTCCTCGGCAAAATTATAAACCTCTTGCCCAAAAAATACCATCGGGACGCTTGCGGGCATTGAAATATCAATGTATCATATAGATAATTATCCAAATTTGGCAAGATGCCAGAAGGAGCGAACATGGATTTTGTAAAAACGATGAAGGCCAAGGCTGTTTCGATGAGGAAAAAGCTGGTCCTGCCCGAGGGAACCGAGCCAAGGACGGTCAAGGCGGCCAGAATCATCATGGACGAGCAGCTTGCCGCAAGCGTAACCCTGCTGGGAAAAGTCGCCGATATCCAAAAAATAGCGGAGGCGGACGGGATAAAACTTCAGGACATCAACATCGTAAATACCCATGCCGACAACAACCTTGCCAGATACGCCGAGGAGTACTTCGAGTTGCGCAAGCACAAGGGCATGACCGAGGAACAGGCAAAAATAGACATTACCGACCCGCTGCGCTGGGCGGCGATGATGGTCCGCCTGGGCAAGTCCGACGCAATGGTTGCCGGCGCGGAAAACACCACCGGCGACGTCCTGAGGGCGGGGCTTACCATCATCGGCACCATCCCCGGCCTTAAAGTTGCCTCGTCCTGCTTTGTCATGGCAGGCCTTGATCCCCAGTGGGGCGCCAACGGGAACCTTGTCTTTTCAGACTGCGCGGTGGTGCCGGACCCTGACGCCGACCAGCTCGCGGACATAGCCGAAAGCGCGGCCCAGTCCTGTCGTGAATTTCTTGGCGCGGAACCTGTCGTCGCGCTTATGTCGTTCTCGACAAAGGGCTCCGCCAAGCACGACAACGTAAGCAAGGTGCAGGCGGCGGTTGAAATCCTCAAAAGCAGGAACCTGGGCTTTTTGTTTGACGGCGAATTGCAGGCAGACGCCGCGCTGGTTCCCTCGGTGACGGACAAAAAAGCGCCGGGCAGCCCGATCAAGGGAAAGGTGAACACGCTGGTATTTCCCGACCTTGGCTCCGGCAATATCGGCTACAAGCTGGTGCAGCGGCTGGCTGATGTCGAAGCCCTTGGCCCCTTCCTCCAGGGCTTTGCAAAGCCGATAAGCGACCTTTCCAGGGGCGCGTCGGTTGACGATATCGTCACTACCTGTGCCGTGACGCTTTCGCGGGTAAAATAGCCGTATCGAACGTGGCAAGGGCGGCAATCTGAAACCCCCTGGACACGCTGCCAAGGAATTCTTCCAGCATGGCCGCCACGGAATCCAGGGTTGTTTTTTTCCGCTTTATCGAAGTTATCTCAACATCGATGACAAGCCCGCTCTGCAGCAGGGAGGGGTTGGTCATGTAGTCCAGGCGGACATATTCCTTCTCAAGCCGGGAAAGGCGTTCCTCCATGACGCGCCGTTCAACGGTGTACAGGAATTCGGACATATTGGTAATCCGCTCGCGCATCCGTGCAAGGCGGGCGCGGATCGATTCCTTGCCCTGCCGAGCGCCGGAAATATCGTCCCAGTCCCTGGCAACGTTCCCGTACTGGGGATCGCCGGCCTTGTCCTTGATCAGGTGCTTTATCCGGTTTTTGTTCTTTTTGGCAAGATCCTCAAAGTCATTGACCTTGAAGACCGATTTTGAATCCTGGTAGATCACCTCGATCAGATCCCAGAGATGCTGGACGTCGTTTTCAAACCCCTTGATCTGCGCGTCATAGGCCTTGCGGTCTTCGATAAGCTGGCTTTCGTCCAGAAATTTGAGCGTGATCTGGTAGCGCTCGTCGGGCAGGCTGGTATCTTCGGTGTCCTCGTACTCCCGAATTGTTACCTTGTGCCCGTTTTGCTCGTACTCTATAAATTGGTAGCTCAGTTTCGAGGCGTCAAGGATCGCGGAGAGGGAATTGACCGCCTTGCCAAAGCCCTGCGAGCAGATGTTCTCGATGCCGGTGTTTTTCTTGATGTCCTGGCGGATGTTTACCACGTCGAAATTCGCCGAATCGGTTTTTGCCCCGCGCTCGACGACCCGCCCGACAAACGCTTCGGCAAATGTCGCGTCATTTGCCACGGCATACGCCACGGTACGGGGATCTTCCTGATCGTAAAGGGATTCGATCTCCTTGTCGATGGCGTCGATTATGTGAGGGCAGACAATGTCTTTTATCAGATACCTGACTGTCGCGTAATAGCGGAAAAAGGGATCGATAAGCTCGGAATCCGCGATGTTGACGCAGAGTTTTACGTCCGTCACGGTCTTTGGCTTGGGGGCATTGTCCCTGAACACGCATTTTACGACGGTGCAGGCGTTGCCGGCGCCGAGGAACGCGCCAACGGCGGTTTTCTGCCTGAGTATGCTGTCGGCGATGATGTCCAGATCGCTGGCTGCGCTTGCCTCTGAAACCAGGGACTTTTCGATCTCGCCGGCGTTAAACCGCTGCGAGCCGTCCCCCGAAACGAGCAGCCTGGCGACCTCTCCCGGGCTATGGGACGAAAATGCCCTTGCCCCGTCGCTCTCGATGCTGTCGCGGAGGCTTTTCCCTTCGCTGGTTTCCAGGTAACCGCAGAACACCTTCTGGAAAATCTCTTCAAGGCAGTTGTGCAGTTTTTCCTTCATGGAGTCTTTCGCGCCAATATCCGCAAAGGCCTCTTTGGGAAGCCGGGCGCCCAGGTGATCGACAAGCCTGCCGGCTTCCTGTGCCAGAATCCCGGCTACCATTTGCCGCCGGTCAAAATTCGGCAGATCGGGAATGTCTTCATGGCTTGCTTTCTTTGATTGATTTGCGCTGTTTTTTTTCGGCAATTCGATGGTACCCATCAGGTCTCCCCTTGTTATAGCGTAAAGTATGGCATTTTCCGCAAAAACATAGTATCATAATACTATGTTTCTGAATACTGCCGGGAAGATACAATGCAATCATGGCTGAAAAACTCATTGCGTTAATCAACCGGCACGATTTTTTCATCCTAACCACCCATGACCCGGCTGACGCGGACGGCATCGGCGCCGAGCTGGTGCTGGCCCGCATACTGCGGGAACGGGGAAAGCAGGCGCATATCATCAATGCAAGCCCCATGCCGCACCAATTCTGGTTCATGGACCCCCTGGGGCAGGTAATGCAATGGGACGGGGAACGGCACGGGCCCCTGCTTGAGCAAGGGGCGCTTGTCATTGTTGACGCTGCGAAAGAGTCCAGTTTAGGCCAGATGGGGGAAGAGGTCGGGCGGTCGATGGAGGTGTTCGTAATCGACCACCATGAACCCGCGTCCGAGGAGGTCCACTTCTCCGGCATCTATGATCCGTCAGCCGCATCCGTCTGCGAAATGGTGGTGGAACTGGCCGAGGCGGCGGGCGTTACCCTTGACCAGATGACGGCCCTTGCCGCATATGCCGGCATTGCTTACGATACGGGTTTCTTTGCCTATCCAAAGACAGGATCGCGGACGTTCCGCGTGGCCCTTTCGCTCCTTGATCTGGGCGTAAACCCAAACGAGATTTTCACCCAGTTTTGCCAAAACGCCCCCGCAAGGGTTTTGCATTTGCAACAGAAAGCCCTCCAAAGCATGGCCTTTCATTACGGGGACAGGATCGCCACGCAGACGCTGCTCCGAGAGGACTTTGCCGAAACAGGGGCGCTGCCCGAGGACACCGACGGTTTTGTTAATTTTCCGTTAAAATCCAGGGACATTGTCGTTTCCCTTTTGCTGAAGGAAACGCCGGACAAGAAGGTGCACTGCTCCCTGCGCTCGAAAGGGACAATAAACGTCGCCAAAGTCGCCCAGCAATTTGGCGGCGGCGGGCATACCAACGCGGCAGGTTTTAAAAACAAGCTCGGCATCGAGCAGGTGCTTTCGGAAACCCTGGCGCAGATAATCAAGCACCTGGATGGGCAATGAAGCAAAAGCATGTTACCATTTTTATTTTCTCGCTCTGCGCCATCGGAATCGCCGTGCTCGCAATCTGGCCTTTCAACAACAGCGGGCCGCAGGAACGGCATCGCACCAGGATCATTGTTCCGGCCTCGCTGGGGAGTTCAGAAGCGGATTCCGTGCTGGCGGAGCAAATGGCCTATGATGACAGGCACAACCTTAAGGTTTTTCTTGGCGAAAGGGAAAACGCGATCATGGTACTGAACCATGATTTCAACAGCGATTCCATAGAAGAACAGGTCGTAGCTTTCCTCAGCCAGAATGACGGCGAAAGCCCCGTCCGCATCGCGTTTATCGCCTACGACGAGGGGCTCAAGGCATACCGCCGCCTGTGGGACGCCCCCGCCGCAGCAGCCATACCGGGGACGGTTTCCATAAACATCATGGACCTGCTGGGCGACCGCAGTAGCTGCATCATCGTTACCGGCATGAACAGGCAGGGCGAGCATACCATGACGGTGTACCGCAACAATCCCGGGGAGGACTGGGGCCAGCCCTTTCAAAAAATCGCCGAGATCCAGGTGGACGGCTCCATTGCCGTACAGGAAACGGAGCGCACCGGCGCATACCGCCAGGGCATTGCCGCCGGGAAGCCCTTTGCCATTACCGCTTATGGCAGCGACCGCGATTCGGAAAATTTGCTGGACAGAATAGAAATCTTCTATGAGTATGACCAGCAGAGAGGCATCTTCGCGCAGAGCAGAATTTCCCGAGTGCCGGGATCGCAGATCGAGCAGAGGCGGCTGAGGGAAATCCTTTCGGGCAATGTCAGGGTTTTCGAGGAATTTATCAACGACCTCTGGTATCATGTCGGCGCGGACGGAACTGTCGACAGAAACCAGTACCTGTACTTTGACCCGGCAAAACGCGAGATCATTTTTTACGGCGAAGAAACCCAGCAGGTTTTTGTCTGGCAGAGATCGAATCCCACGCGCTACGGGATATACGTTTCCAGCCAAAACATATCGGTGACAACGCTGCGCCGGTCCCTGGATATAGAGATGGTATCCCTGGACAGCATCCGCATGAGGGTTTCCGAGGAGGTCAGAATCAGGATAGTCGTAGGCATGCCCTGGGACGGGTTGTACCGCCGCGCCGGAAGCCTGGCCCGGGTCTCCGATTCGGGGAAAACCGTGCAGCCGTACACCGAAGCGACCTACGACAGCCCCATAGGGAGGTTCCAGTTCCACGCCAGCGGCGAGTACGAATTTAACTCCAGCTCATCAAGCGTCAAAGGCCGGTATGTCTTTTTCCGGGCCGACAACCGGGACCTCCTGGAACTTCGCCCCTATCAAAACGGAACAGGCGTGGCGCGGCAAAACAGCGCAAGAAGCGAGGGCGCGGAAAACCGCCTGACCTACCACGTTACCGGCGCCGGCAGGAACGGGCCGGGCGAGGCCCCCATAACCGAAAATCTCAGCCTGTCCCGCGTGCGCCTGGGCGCCACCGGAATCCATGAGCTTCATGAAAGCCAAATCATTTTGACCCGCGCACGGTAGGAGCAATCCCCCTTAACGTGTTATAATAGCCCTGAACAGGCGACTATGGTGAGGGAATTCTTGCATACAAAATTTGCATTTTTCGCAGCGCTGTTTTTTTCAGCCGCCCTTTCCCTCTTTGCCCGCGACGTGCAGGTGCTTGTCGAGGACGTGGAGCTGAACCTTCCCCTTGAAGGGGCGGTGATCCGCTCGTGGGACGGCACGCAGTACGCCTGCGACGACAACGGCATTGCCGTTGTCACCGTGCCGGACAACCGGCAGGTGCTGATCCAGGCAGCCTACCCCGGCTACGAAACCGGCAGGCTGGTCGTTACCCTGGATGCAAGCAGATTCACCGTGGGCCTGCGGCTTTCGGGCATCATGGAAGGCAGGGAACTGGTAATCGAGGCGGCTCGGCCCGGAAGCAGCGAGACGAGAACCGGGCGCAGCGTCGCCGTTTCCGGGCGGGACATAGCCCAGACAGCGGAAATCGGCATCGTCGAGGACGTGATGAGCTCGGTCAAGCTCCTGCCGGGCGTGGGCTACGCGGGTTTTTTCAACGCCCAGCCGAGCATACGGGGCGGCGACCCGGGGGACTTGAGCGCGTCGCTGGACGGGTACTACGTCATGAACCCCTATCACTGGGGCGGGGGCTTTTCCATTTTCGATCCCCGCATGGTGCAGAGCGCCCAGCTTTCCCACGGGGTGTTCTCAACCAGATACGGCCATACCATTTCCGGCCTCCTGGAGATAACGACAAAAGAGCCCTCGGCAACCGAAACGGAATTCGAACTGGGGATCAACACCAGCGCCGCCAACTTCAACTTTTCCTTTCCCCTCGCAGGCAGGGGCGGCATTTTGGCTATGGGGCGGGTTACCTACCAAGACCCTGTTATCTGGCTGGCAAAGCAAATGGCAACATTCATCGAAGCGCTTGGGGTGATAAACTACATACGGCAGGCGCCGTATATCAGAAGCGGTACCGTTACCGGCAACTACCGCTTCCTTGACAACCTTGAACTGCATGCGACCGGCTTTTGGGGCATGGACGGCGTTGGGGTGACATTTGAAAATTCCTCGCGGGGAAGCGGCCTCGACAGCGACACCGACATAGTGTTCGACTGGGCCAACTACCAGGGCTTTTTCACCACGGGGCTTTCCTGGAACCCCCGCAGCGACATGCTGCTGAAATTCACCGCCGGGCTTGGCTATGAGGAATCGGTGATCGACGGGAATATGCAGTATGATATTACCAACAAACATTTTTCTGCCAATTTTATTAGCAAATATAAAGATTTATCCGATTTCAATTACATTTCCGAAAGCTACCAGTTTGAAACAGATGCCTTGATCAAGCAAACCGATACCATGTTCAACGTGCAGGGGCGTGTTGACTACGACTGGGATATTGGCAGAGGCTTCATCCTTGCCGCCGGCCTGCAGGAGATGTTTGCCCAGTTTAGCTCAAAAGGCCACCAGCAGAGTCTTACCGAAGTATGGTTTGGAAATTTAAATCCTGCCGAGCAGCAGATGATAAAATTTCTTTACCCCGGGCTTGCGGAATCTACGCTCAACGATTTGCGGGTCAATTTCCCCAGAAAGTACGACCCGGATGCCGGGAACAAAATGCTCACCACGTCGGGCTACGGCCTTGCGGAGTACAGCACGCCAGGCAACCGGTTCAGCGCAGAGCTTGGCCTGCGTGTCGATCATTACTACCTGCTTGGCAGGGGTTTTTCCCTGCAAACAAAGCCGGCGCTGAATCCCCGGCTTAATTTGGATTTCAATGTTTTCAAGAACCGCTGGATTGTGCAGTCTTTCGACCTCAGCGCCGGAACCGGGCTTTTCTCGTCAATGAACAGCAACATTATGCTGGCGGAAAAAGAATTTAACATCAAAGAGCTTAAACCGAACCGGTCATGGACTTCCGTTCTGGGGGCCAAGCTGGAGTTTTCGGAGGGCTTGAGTTTTAACATAGAAGGCTACCACAAATACATTTTCGATCGGATGTACGCCCCGGTAAATTTCAGCCTCGACAGCATTGACGTACAACCCCAATTCAACGGCGAGGGCAGAGTCTGGGGCATTGACATGATGATACAGAAACTCCAGTCGCGTTACTGGGACGGCTGGCTTTCCTATTCCTTCAGTTGGGCAAAATACCTCGACCCTGGCGGCGGCTATTCCAGCATGGGCATTTCCGGCGGGACAAGCGGGAACGACTGGTACTTTCCCTCGTACCACCGGTTCCACAACCTCAACCTCGTTCTCAACATCAGGCCGACACCCCGGATAAACATCTACACCCGCTTTGGACTCGCATCGGGCGTGCAGCTTTCGAGGCGCATAGCCGCAGGCCCCACAAGCTACCCGGTATTGGCGTACTATCCCGACGAAAATCCGCCCTCTTTCCAGTTTATCGAGAAATATTACTGGCCTTCAGTGCGGGACGAAAACAACCGCACCACCCCGTCGCTCCCGATGGACATAAAGCTGTCCATTTTCGGGAAAAACGCAAGCGGGAAGGCCCGCTACGAAGTGTACGTGGCGGTGGAGAACGTGCTTGCCCTGCTGTACAGTGCGGAGGGCAATACCAGCTATAACCAGTATACGGGCGAAGTGGACAACGGCAGCAATTCCGCAAGCTACGAGATACCCATTCCGATACCTTCTTTTGGGTTTAAGTTTTCTTATTGATTTGGAAGGAACAAAGAGATGAAACATTTAGGTTATGCGCGATTACGGCTCATGGTTTTAGGCATCGCGGCATTGCTGCTTGGGGGCTGCGTTTCCCTGGTGGAAAATGCCGGGAGGGTACTGGACGGCTCCGCGTTTGCGGAAAAGAAGATCGCCGTTTACCGAACGGCAAAAAAAAGCAGATCGTCGGAGGGCATCGAGTTGCGCGAAATGCGGAACAAGGCCGGCGAGCGGTCGGTTGTCATTACGCTGGACCGGTTCCCCACGATAAAGATTCGGGGCAACGCGCCGGACGATTCGGGCGAATTCAGCCTGACAGCGCTGGATTACCTTGGCGGCAGCTACAACGGCTGGAACGAATACAGCCTGGAACTTTACGGGCAGGGAACCATGACGTTAGGCGAAACCTCGGCAACGATGTCCATCCCCCAGGAAAGCGAGACGGTGCAGATATCATGGGGCCGCATACGCCGCTACGACACCCGCATCACCGGGGCCGAGGCCCTTACGCTCCTCCGCAACCGCCACGAGCGCATCCTTGCCCTGACCGAGTGGATGAACAGCCTCGACGGTTCGCCCAAGGGGTTAAGCCTGGATGACTTTGAAAGGCACTGGAAGCCGGTTCTGTTTCCCGAAACGGTTTCCAGGAAGAAAAGGCCGGACGACTGGCAGCGGGAAGACGACCAATGGGTCAGGGCCGAGGACATACGCTGGAACGCCGGGTACACCGAGCGGGTATTTCCCGAACTGCTGAGGAACATCCGCAACTCCGGCACCATGCTGAGGGACTGGGAAGAAGCCATCGGCTGGATGTACTACGTATACGAATGGGACCGAATTTTGGGGCAGTTGGCAGAGGAAACGGTTCTGGGCAGGGTAAAGTAGGCCGTTTTCTTTTGGCTTGAATCTTCGCAAAAAATCATATATCGTAAAAAAACACAAAAGGGGGCTTCAATGGAAGGCGGGACCGTTTCATTTTCTCTGCTGGAGATGTTCAATCTGGGGGGCGTATTTATGTGGCCCCTGCTTGCCTTCTCAATCGCTACAGTCACCCTCGGCATCGAGAGGCTGATTTACCTTTTATACCACAACCTGAAGATCGGCGACCTTGGCAGGAAAGTCGCCGAATTCCTCGCGGCCAACGATTACCAGGGCGCGAAAGACTACCTGTCCGCGCTGACCCAGCGCCGCATGGGGGCGCGGATCCTTCTCGCCCTGGTGAACCGCGCATCTCCGGCGCCGGGCAAGGTTTTTGCCGAACACCACGTCGAGCGGGCCACCGAAACCGAGGCGATGATCTGCATCAACTCACTTGAAAAGGGGTTTAA
>JAISSG010000115.1 GCA_031273185.1 Treponema sp.
CCGCCGTGCAGGGAAATGCCGTTGCAGATCGCCGCCATTGCAAATTCGCGGATGCCAAAGTAGATGTAACGACCGCCTCGATTTTTTCGATCCCAGTTTCCCGCATCGGCGGGCAGGCCGACGGCGTTGGGGCTTTTCAGATCGGCAGCGCCGCCAACCAAGTTAGTGTTTGCCGATGCGATGGCACACAGCGCCTTGTTGCCGGCGGCACGGGTGGCAATTTTGTCGCCCGTGTTAAAAACAGGCAGGACAGCGGGCGCAAGCTTGCCGCTGTGAAACGTGTTCCACTCTTTGCGCTTTTTGGGGTTTTCCTTTGACCATGCCTTAAACAGTTCCTCCCAGTCCTTGTGCTTTTTTTTCCATTCGATGCGCTTTGCCGCACAATATTCCTTTGCTTCCTTTGCAATAAAAAAGCTGCTGGGGATTCCCATGTTGGCGCGGGCTGCGGCGACTTCCTTTTCCCCCAGCGGCGCGCCGTGGACATCGGCGGTGTTCTGCTTGTTGGGCGCGCCCTTGCCGATGATCGACGAAAGGATAATGAGGCTGGGCTTTGCGGTTTCCGCTTTTGCCTCTGCGGTAAGGCGGTGTATTTCCTTAAAGTCGTACATGGAGCCGCTGAGTACCTGCCAGCCGTATGCCTTGTAGCGTTTGGCGACATCCTCGGTAAAGGCAAGGCTCGTACTGCCGTCTATGGTGATTTTGTTTGAATCGTAATACACGATCAGTTTTCCCAGCTTGTGGTGACCGGCAAATGAGCTTGCCTCGGCGGAAACCCCCTCCATGAGACAGCCGTCGCCGACAAGGACATAGGTGTAGTGGTCGACAATTTTGTGCTTATCCGTGTTGAAGCGGGCGGCAAGCATGGTTTCGGCGGCGGCAAAACCAACCGCCATGGCAATGCCCTGACCGAGGGGGCCGGATGTTGCCTCGACACCGCCGGTCAGACCGTATTCCGGGTGGCCTGCCGCGTGGGAGCCGATCTGCCGGAATGTTTTAATGTCGTTCATCGAAATGTCGCGGTAGCCGCAGAGGTGCAACAGCGAGTACAGGAACATCGAGCCGTGCCCCGCCGACATGACAAAGCGGTCACGGTCGGCCCATGCCGGGTCGGCGGGGTCGTGGCGCATAATCTCGCCGTACAGGATTGCGCCTAACTCAGCCGCCCCCAGCGGAAGGCCGGGGTGGCCGGAGTTGGCCTTCTGAATGGCATCAATGCTGAGGGCCCGCACGCTCAGCGCGATTTTTTCCAGAGCCTTGATGTTCATGCGATCTCCTTGCCCATACATTTTGTCATTTGTCCACCGAAGAATATGCCAGATGCAACTGCTTGTTGCATTTTCCCGCGTCAAAAAGGCCCGGGGCAAAATCCTTCCCCAGCTCGCGCAGGGCGGCCTGTTTTTCCGTGTCGCTGCCTCCCGCAAGCGCGCCAAGTATCTTGCGGAAGAGCAGGGGCCCGTTGATTTCCTCAGGGGGGGCGGCCCCCTCGCCGGCGACGCAGCGTATCGTCTCGCCGTCTCCCGGCTCGTACGGGGAAAGCAGGATCAGGTGGACGTTCCATTTGTTCCCGTACTCGTAATCCATCTCGGTGAAGCCCTGTGCGCAGGCCTCGCTTATCCTCATTTTATCATCAAGGTTTTTTCTGTCTATATCGCCGGAATCCCCCACGTAGAAACGATGGCGGTAACACCCCTTCCAGCCCATGCTTACCTGGATCAGGGTGTGCAGGTCCTCCAGCCGCCGGTCCGAGGGGATCATCGCCCGCCGCCACACGTCAGTCCCGGCTATGCTTATCTGCACCGTGCGCCAGGTCTTTGCCAGGAGATCATCGCTGCCGGGGCGTACCAGTTGGAGGTTCCTCCGCCTGAAGTTGTGCATGGCGTCGTTTATCATCTCCTTAATTTCCCTGAAAGTTTCTATCATGCTGTCAAGGGAATTTCCCATCGCCTCAAGCTCGCCTTCCGGCGGCTCCTCGCTGGTGTCCAGGTCTTCCATAAGGGCCGCCGCGTGGGCCTGGATCTGGGAGAGCATGATGAACGTATGCCTCGGCAGCCAGGACGGGTCCATCTCCCCCTTTTGCAGTTGGGCGGCAAGGTCAACCACGGTGCCGTGCAACTCTCCCACCTGCTGCCGTATCGGCCCCAGGCCCTGGTCGAGGAACACCGTGTAATGCTCCCGCATTTCGTCCATCACTTCGGCTGCATAATCGGCAAGGGAATCCCAGTCGCGGTTTTCCAGGCGGATGGACGGGGGGACTATGCGGGCCAGCAGCTTGTCGATGTCCTGCTCGTTCCTGAACAGCGCGTCCCGCACATACGACATGATAACGTACTCGGAGACGGGGATGTTCGCCTTGAACAGAACCTCCTCGATTAAAGTCCGGTCGGGGGGGGCTGCCATGCCCGAAAGCCCCTTGCTGTCGGGGATGTCCTTCCCGGCAAACCAGAAGCGGGTCTCGATGCCGTAGGCCACGCTTTCGATGCGGTTGGTTCTCTCGTAGATAAATTCTTCCAGCGCGTAGGCCGGCAGCTCCCGCATCCGCTTGCCGCCGTACCAGTAGGCGTAGGCGATCTGCTCCTCCGTGGACACCCCCGGCCCCAGCAAGGCAAAGCTGTCCTCGAAGCCCCTCTCGGCAGCCTCGAACCAGTCGCCCAGGCTGTTTTGCGGCCACTGATCCTTCCCCACTTTTTCAAGGTCGAAATGCCCTTCCTTCCAGTCCCTGCACCGCACGACAAAACGGTCGCCGGGGATAAAGGCCGCCTCGCGGTAGATCGCCCTCATGTCGAATGTGTGAATCGAGACCTCGCCCGGGTCCTCGAAAGGGTCGCGGTTAAACGCCGATTCGTTTTCGGGGTTGTCCTTCGCCACGTACTGGGGGGCGTACTCGTCGCCAAAAATGTTGTAGTAGGGATAAAACTCGTCAGGCGGGCCCTCGGTGGTCGTAACGGGAATCTCCTTGTCCTGCCAGAAGAATTTGTATTCGTGGGGCATCTTTGCCGGGTTTGCGAAAGGGACGCAGCGGTGGCCGGGGATGAGGATGCCGTTGAGCAGTTCCAGCTTGGTCGGGCTGATCACAAAGGGGACGCTCTCAAAGCAGCCCCGCCTGGACACCCACTGGCCGATGTCCTGGCGGAACGCCACGTTGTGCGAATTGATGATGGCGGCTATTTCCATGGCAAGGCCGTCCGAGCGCCGGTGATCGTCCAGCATCCGCACGACCCTCGTCACGTTATCCAGGGTGAACGGCTCGGTCACGTTTTCCAGAAAATTGTACAGGGCTTCTTCCTGCTTCGGGGTCATTGATGTTACTATGCCCTGAAACGGGGAAAATCGCAAGACGGTTGGAAATCCGCAGGCGGCGGCGGTTCCCTATGGACACACTCGACGATACCCTTGAGCCCCTTTTTGTGTCATTTTGACACAAATTTGGCCTAAAATTTTTCGAGTGTGTCAAATTGACCCAAAAATGGGTAAGATTACCTCTCGCAGGCACAAAAGGTACAGGGAAAATTGGCGATTCCCCCTCGCCCAGCTTAATTTGCAGGGCAAATTCGGAAAAAAACACGGGTTTTTCAGGCAATATTGCTCTGTCAGAGACATTTTTCGAGGAAAAGACTTCACTTGGCACGGTTTTTGCTAACATTTAAGCAAAACCAAAGTCAAGGAGAAGAACCATGAAAGCAATGACCATGTATCGGCCCAACACCATCCAGAACGCCCTGAGCGACTTCGATCGCTACTTCGAGTCCTTTTTCGGGGACACCATCCTGTCCCCCTCGACAAGGGCCTTCAGCCGCCTGCCCGCAGTTGACATCCGGGAGACCGAGAAGTCCTACGTGCTGGACATGGAACTGCCCGGCTACGACGAGAAGGACATCGAGATTCACATCGACGGTTCCAGCCTCTCCATCGCCTCCCGGCAGGAAGAGACAAGGGATGCGAAGGATGACAAAAAGGATTCCGGCAACGGCGTTCCCGCAGGAAACGAGGGGACATGGATCCTCAGGGAGCGGCGGGTCAACACCTTCAGCCGCTCGTTCAAGCTGCCCGAAAACGCCAACCCGGAAGATGTAACGGCGGAATTCAGGAACGGCATCCTCACGATGGAGATCAAAAAGCGCGCCGAGGCCCAGAAGCGGTCGATTCGGATTAACGTGAAGTAGGCCACATCAGCGGCCAGTCTCGCGTAACGGCACGGGGCCAGGGCTTCCGGCGATTAATGCCGGAGGCTTTAGCCCCGTGTTTTTTGTTCGTTGTGGTTGTGCGACATTTGCGCAAAATAGCAGTTGGCAAATTATTTTTGGTGTTTTATAATTGAATATGCGTAATCAACATACCCCGTCCTTTAGGCTAAACTTGACCCACAATTTTTTACAAACATGATAGTATGTCCCTAAAAGCCAAAACCCTGGGAGAGGAATATGTTAAGGGGACAAATTTTCAGCACGGAAGAGAAATTCGCGGAGCTGGATTGCAACCCAAGCCGTCTTGAAAAACGGTTTGTCCGTGCCATGGAAACACTGTCCAAACAACCGGATAAATATCAATATGGTTTTGCAGCGAGAACCGGGCGGAGGCTTAGAGCTTATCCGGGAATAAGTCCTAGATGGACCGGGATAATCTGTCGCCATACGATAATAGCGCAGGCAAAATGTAACAGCGCAAGATAATTGCTATCCTTCTTCTCATACCGAACCAGCAGCTTCCTGAATCGGTTCAGCCATGAATTGCAGGCTTCAACGACCCACCGCCGCGCTTGGTACCCAGGGTTCCGTTCTTTCTCCTGCCTCTCTTCACCGCGCCCCCGTCTATGCGCCACGTACCCCATCCCCTCAACCAGTGTCCGGGCTCCTGCATATCCTGCGTCAAGGCATAGATTACTCCCCTCGGGATGGGCGGTAATAATGGATTGCAGCGTTGCTTCCAGCAGTTTTATGTCATGCCGGTTGGCCCCGCCGATGGCTATACCGGTCGGTAATCCGTGTGACTCGACCGCAAG
>JAISSG010000118.1 GCA_031273185.1 Treponema sp.
CTCATGTTAAACGGATTCGGCTTTTGGAACACCATCCCCACCCGCGTCCGCAACTCGCTTACGTCAATGTTGCCGTAAATGTCCTCGCCGTCAAGCAGCACTTCGCCGGTGATGCGGCACGAGGGGATAAGGTCGTTCATGCGGTTAAGCACGCGGATAAACGTTGACTTGCCGCAACCGGAAGGGCCGATAAGAGCCGCCGCCTCGTTGTTGCCTAGATCGAAATGTATATTTTTGAGCGCCTGTACCTCGCCGTAAAACAGGTCGAGGTTTCGTACCCGTAGTTTTTCCCCGATCATCAGTCTACGTTCTCCCCGGCGCTACCCAAGCGCCCGCCGACAACCTTCACCGCCGTGTTAATGACAAGCACCAGAATGATCAGCACCGCCGCCGCAGCAAAGGCGTGGGCAAAATCCTCCGGGGCAATGGCCTCCTTGGTAAGATAGTACAGGTGGATGGTCAGGGTACGCCCCGGCTCAAAAATCGTCTTGGGCAGGTTGCGGGCAAGTCCCACGGTGAGCAGCACCGGCGCGGACTCGCCGACCACGCGACCGGCGGCAAGTATCGCCGCGGTGAGTATTCCCGGCAATGCCGGCGGCAGGACAACGTGGCTAATGGTCTGGATTTTAGTCGCACCCAAAGAAAGGGAGCCTTCGCGGAACGAGTCCGGCACGGTTTTAAGCGCCTCCTCCGTGGTTCTGATGATCACGGGAAGGATCATGATGCTGAGGGTAAGCCCGCCGGCAATAATGGACTGCCCCAGACCGAGGGCGCGGCAGAAGAACAACAGCCCGAACAGGCCGTAAACAATCGAAGGGATGCCGGCGAGGGTGTCGATGGCAAGGCCAAGAAACCCCCTTACCTTCGATTTAGCGGCATACTCCTGCAAATAGATCGCCGTCATGATTCCCACCGGCAGGGCAAGCGCCAACGAAACGACAACCGTCCATGTCGTGCTGACAATCATGGGGAGGAGGCTTTCGCCTATCGGACCAAAGATGATCGAGAGCTTTACGCTTCCCGCAGATTGGACAAGAATGTAGGCGATGATGCCGACCAGTGCCGCTCCCACCGCAACGGCGGCAAAGGTCATAAGGCCGTACATAAAACCGTCTGCGGCTTTTCTTTTTTTCAGGTGATTCATTCCTCGCCCTCCCCCTGACGGCGAATCAACAGGACAATGCCGTTCAGGATAAGGATCATGACCAACAGCACCACGCCGATAGCAAACAGCATATTCGAATGTCTGCCTTCGGCATAGCCCATCTCAAGGGCAATGGTCGAGGTGAGGGTTCTAACCCCGTCCAGCGGGGTTTTGATAAACTGCACCGAATTTCCCGCCACGAGGATAACCGCCATGGTTTCGCCCACGGCGCGGGAAAAGCCGAGGATCACCGCCGCAAGCACCCCGGACTTTGCGTGGGGCAGGACGACGTTCCACGCGGTCTGCATCTTGCTTGCCCCCACCGCCAGCGATGCCTCGCGTCGGGAACGGGGCACTGCCCGCAGGCATTTTTCCGAAACGGCAATGACCGTCGGCAGGATCATTATCGCCAGCACTATCACCGCCGCAAGCATACTGTTCCCCGACGGGGTGTTAAAAACTTTTTTGACAAACGGCACTATCACCATAAGACCGAAAAACCCGTAGACCACCGACGGTATGCCCGCCAACAGTTCCACACCGGCGCGAAATACATTCGCTATTTTTTCGGGAAGATATTCAGACATAAACAGGGCGCACAGAATCGCTATCGGCACCCCCACCAGCAGCGCGCCGAAGCAGACAAACAGCGTGCCAAATATCATGGGGAGTATGCCGTAGACTTTCTTGTGCGTCGGAAGCCAGTCCGTACCACCAAGGAAACGGAAAAAATTGTACGGCGGTTCGGGCAGGATGATGTGCACCTTCTGGCTGAGGCCGGGCATCGCCCCCGGAAAAGCCACAGAACAGGTATAGGCATCGGGAAAGGTTACCGTCCCCTCCCCCGCCTCGATGGGATGCAGCAGGGTGGTTTTGTAATTGGTTTCAGGGGCAAGGTGGAACACCAGTTCCCGCTCCTCTCCCCGATTAATAAAACTGAATGCAATCGTTTTGGTATCCCAAGGCAGTTCGATAAACCCTTGGTGATTTTCATAAACATTATAATTAATAGCAATACTGTTAATTGATTCTGTCACAATTCTGAGCGTTCGGGCGGTGGGAAAGAAAAAAGGATGCGCCCCCTGAACGAATATAAAAACCACGATGGCCCCCAGAGCCGCAACTCCGATAAAGGAGACGACCCTGAAAAGCCATGCGAAAGCTATATCCGTCAGGCGGCGGGGAAGCATCACGCTATGGTACTACTATTACAGGACACTGATCCAGCTTCTCTGCACAATGCGCTGGCCTTCGGCGCTCATGATCCAGTCCAGAAAGGCCTTGGTCTGGGCGTTAAGGGGAGTGCTTTTCTTGCACATAACGATAAAGGGACGGGCGATCCGATAGGTCCCCGCCTTTACGTTGTCGGTGGACGCCGCCACGCCGTTAACCGAAAGGGCCTTTGACGTAGTGTCCACCGACCCCAGCGAGATGTAGCCGATGGCATCGGCGTTGCGGGACACTTCCGCCTTGATCGCGCCGGTGCCGTCAAACTCAATCGCGCCCTTAACCAGTTGATCCTGAAAGCCGAGTATCTCCTCGAAAGCGCCTCTGGTTCCCGAACGCGGCTCGCGGGAAATCACCGCGATAGCCCCGGTCTTGCCCGCAGCGGCAGCGCCAAGCTGTTCCCAGCGGGTAACGGCGCCGGTGTAGATGTTTTTGATCTGCTCAGTGGTCAGGCCAGTGGCGGGGTTGCTGTTGTGCACGATAACCGCGATGCCGTCAATGGCGACCGTCAGCGGCGCAATGTCGGTGCCAATTTCGGCGGGGGTCAGTTCGCGGCTGGACATTCCAAGCTCGATGGTACCGGCTGGCACGCCCCTGATCCCGTCGCCGGA
>JAISSG010000011.1 GCA_031273185.1 Treponema sp.
GCTCCTCAAGAGCTTCGGGGCTTAATGCCCTCCCATCTATTCTACTCATGTAGTGACTATATGTTCTTTTTGAACATTTGTCTACTATGTTTATTTGTTTATTGCCGGGTCAGTAAATGATTATAATTTTTTTCATTTTTCCCTCCTTTTGTTATTTTATGTCATCCCATTAATTTTGTCGATAATTTTTTGGCAAACTCGCACATAACTGCCATAATTCTGACATAATGTTATGCTAGAATACTGGCATGGAAATACGGACATTCCATATTGGCGGCATGACCTGCGTAAACTGCCAGAACCGGATTGAAAAGAAACTCAAAAACACCGTTGGGATAGAGGACGCAACGGTACGCTACGAAACCGGGACAGGGACCGTAACGTATAACGCCCCGGCTATTACTTTTGACGAGATTAAGACGGTCATCGAGCAACTGGGGTATACGGTGCCGGACGGGAAGGCCACAACGCCGCTTTCCCGGATCATTGGGACGCTGGCGGTTATTGTTGTTCTATATATGTTGTTGCGGATGTTCAGCACCACTGGCCTTGCGGCGGCCTTTCCCGTTGCCCGCTCAGGCATGGGCTACGGCATGGTGCTTATCATCGGGCTGTTAACCTCGGTTCACTGTATCGCCATGTGCGGGGGAATAAATCTTTCGCAAAGTTTGGGCGGAAGCCGCTTACAAACCCCCAGTCCCTATTCCCTCCTGCTTCCTTCGCTTCTCTACAACGGCGGGCGGCTTGTCTCGTATACCGCCGTTGGTGTTGCGGTGGGCGCACTCGGCTCGGTGATTACGGTGTCGGGCCGCTTTCAGGGGGCGGTACTGCTGCTTGCCGGGATTTTCATGCTGGTTATGGGGGTCAACATGCTGGGGCTGTTTCCCGCGCTTAGGCGTTTAGCCCCGCGTATGCCGCAGTTCTTATCGAAAAAAATTGACGGACACCGAACCGGACGCGGGCCGCTGGTTGTCGGCATCCTCAACGGCTTTATGCCCTGCGGCCCTTTACAGGCCATGCAACTGTACGCCCTTTCCACGGGAAGCCCGGTAAGGGGCGGCATTTCCATGTTTCTGTTCTGCCTGGGGACGATCCCCCTGATGTTCGCGCTTGGGGCGGCGGGCGGCATATTAAGCGGCATAAGGGGACAGGCATTTTCCCGCCGGGTGATTCAGATCGGCGCTGTTCTGGTCGCGGCGATGGGCCTTGCCATGTTCGCCAACGGCTGGAATTTGGCGGGCTTGGGCGGCGTGTTTGATCGGGTGGCAGTTGCCTTCAACCCCACAGCAACAGAAAGCGGCACCTTCACACCGCTGATTCAAAACGGCGTGCAGGTTGTCAACTCCACCCTATTCCCCAACCGCTACCCGGTGATTGTCGTGCAGCAGGGTATCCCCGTGCGCTGGATCATCAACGCGCCGCCGGGCAGTATCAACGGCTGCAACAACCGCTTTATTGTCCGCGAATACGGCATTGAACATACCTTCAGCCCCGGCGACAACGTGATTGAGTTTCTCCCCGCGCGGACAGGCAGGTTCCCCTACTCGTGCTGGATGGGCATGATACGCAGTTCCATCACCGTGGTCGCCGAGGGGGAGGACATCGCCGATATAGCGGCGCCCAACCTCACGCCCACGCCGGCAGGGGTTGATATTCCCACGGACGCGATCGCCGTTGCAGAAATAGGGGAAAACTATCAGACCGTGGAGATACGCCTGACCGACGACGGTTTTGAACCGGCCATCGTGGTGATGCAGCGGCGGCTGTTTACGCTGTGGAACATCACCATCGATTCCCCTGATCCGGGCAACGACAACCTCATCTTTCCTGCGTATTACTCCGTGCGGGGAATGGGGCAGGGGGACAACCAGATACGGATCATCCCCAGTTTTGATTTTGAATTTTCCACCGAGGACCATGTGTTTTACGGTTATGTGAAAGTGGTAGATGACATTAACGCCGTGGACATTGCGGCGATTAAAGCGGAGGTTGCGGCACACGAGACGCTGGTTTACCCCGAAGCGCATTTTGAAGTGGCGAACGGCGGCGGCTGTGCCTGCTGCCGATAAATGAGAATACTACAGGAGGCAAAGATGAAAAAGAATTTTGGTAAACAATGGATGATAGTTCAGGTGGCGGCAATGCTCGTGCTATGCGGCGTGTCCGCGTTTGCCCAAAACAACGCGCTGAACCAGAGAAAGCCGGTTACTGTTGACAAGGATCTGGTTATCCAGATTGCGGACATCACGGAAAACGCCCTGTTCTATCCGATGGACATCGACGGGATGAGGATGGAGGTGCTGGCGGTACGAGCACCGGACGGCACGATACGCACCGCCTTTAACACCTGCCAGGTGTGTTACAATTCGGGCAAGGGCTATTTCGTGCAGACAGGTACGGTGCTGGTTTGCCAGAACTGCGGCAACCGCTACCGCATGAGCCAGGTAGAGCGGCAGGCCGGGGGCTGCAACCCCGTGCCGATTTTCCCGGCAAACAAGGCGGTAACCGATTCTACCATTACCATCTCGCGGGAATACCTCAGGCAAGCACGGGGAATTTTCTCCGGCTGGAGGCGTGGGTAATGTTAACTGAAACTTTGTCCGTGGGGGGGATGACCTGCGCGGCCTGTTCCGCACGGGTCGAGCGGGCGATCCGCAAACTAGAAGGCATTGAAACCGCGACGGTAAACCTGGCGACAGAAAAGGCGACCGTGGTCTACGATGCCCGCGCCCTGCGGCTTTCTTCCATAAAAGAAGCCATTACCAAAGCAGGCTATCAGGTGCTTGAGGTTTCCAAGGACACCGTTGACGAAGACAAACTCCGCAAAGAACGGGAAATAAAAATATTACAAATAAAATTTATCATAGCCGCATCGTTGGGCCTTCCCCTCCTGTATATCGCAATGGCCCCAATGATACCCTGGGTTACCCTTCCGTTCCCCAAAGCCCTTTCCATGATGCAGTTTCCCTTGGTATACGGCCTTGTGCAACTGTCGCTGGTCATCCCCATTATCATTGCCGGGTACCGTTTTTATACCGTGGGTTTCAAAAACCTCCTGCACCGCAGCCCGAACATGGATTCCCTTATCGCCGTCGGGACCACGGCAGCGGTGGTTTACAGCATGTACAACCTGTTCCGCATTGCATCCGGCGATTTCATGGCGGTGGATTCTTTGTACTTTGAAACCGCCGGGGTTATCATTGCCCTGATCCTGTTAGGCAAAACCCTTGAGGCAATTTCAAAGGGGCGTACCAGCGAGGCGATAAAAAAACTTATGGGCCTTGCCCCCAAAACGGCAATCATCATCGAAAACGGTGAAGAGAAAGAAATCCCCATTGACGAGGTGAGGCCCGGCGACATTATCGTGGTAAAGCCCGGCGCAAAAATCCCCGTTGACGGCGTTGTTACCGAGGGGCAGAGCGCCGTTGACGAATCCATGCTTACCGGCGAAAGCATGCCCGTTGACAAAAAGCCGGGCGATAAAGTCTACGGCGCGACGATTAACGCTAACGGTGTTATTCGCTTTAAGGCGGAAAAGGTCGGCGGCGAAACCGCGCTGGCGCAGATTATCAAGCTGGTGGAAGGCGCCCAGGGTTCAAAAGCGCCGATAGCGCAGATGGCGGACATTGTGTCTGGCTACTTTGTGCCAATCGTCTGCCTTATCGCCCTTGTTGCCGGTGTCGCATGGTTCGCCGCCACCTCAGCCGGTCTCGTTGCCCCTCCCGCCGGAAAATCCGCGCTGGAATTTTCCCTGATGGTTTTTATTTCCGTGCTGGTCATCGCCTGCCCCTGCGCCCTAGGTCTTGCCACTCCCACGGCGATTATGGTGGGAACCGGCAAGGGCGCGGAAAACGGCATTTTGATCAAAGGCGGCGAGGCATTGGAAACCGCCCACAAGATTCAGACCATTGTGTTTGATAAAACCGGAACCATTACCGAAGGCAAGCCCGAAGTAACTGATATTGTTGTAGGGAATGGGGAATGGGGAATAGGGAATAGGGAAGAGACTCTTTTACAACTGGTTGCTGCTGCGGAAAAAAATTCCGAGCATCCCGTGGCTACGGCCATTGTCCGCGAGGCGGAAAAACGCGGCCTTACGCTTCCGCCGGTAACGGATTTCAAAGCCATACCCGGTCGCGGCATTGAAGCCACAATTACCCCAGTCCCCGATCCCCGATCCCCAGTCCCCATTCTCATTGGAAACAGAAAACTCATGGATGAAAACAACATCGCCCTTATAGAACTGGAAACTGAATCCGACAGATTAGCGGCAGAAGGAAAAACGCCGATGTATGTTGCGCTTAACGGAAAAGCGGCGGGGATTGTGGCGGTGGCGGACGTGCTAAAACCTTCCAGCAAGGCGGCCATTGAGCGGCTGCACAAGATGGGAATCGAAGTTGCCATGATCACGGGCGACAACAAAAAAACCGCCGCCGCCATTGCCAGGCAGGTGGGAATTGACCGCGTACTGTCCGAAGTGCTGCCCCAGGACAAGTCCGCCGAAGTGAAAAAGTTGCAGGACGAGGGCCGCAAAGTGGCAATGGTTGGCGACGGTATCAACGATGCCCCCGCGCTGGTGCAGGCGGACATCGGCATCGCCATCGGCAGCGGGACGGACGTGGCGATGGAATCGGCGGACATTGTGCTGATGCGAAGCGATCTGATGGACGTTCCCACGGCGATTAATTTGAGCAAACGGACGATCCGCACCATCAAGCAAAACCTGTTCTGGGCATTTGGCTACAACGTGCTGGGCATCCCCATCGCCGCCGGTGTACTGTACCTTTTGGGCGGCCCGCTCTTGAACCCAATGTTTGCCGCCGCCGCCATGAGCATGAGTTCCGTGTCGGTGCTGACCAACGCACTGCGGCTAAAAAGATTTAAGGCATAAGGAGAAACAAAATGGGTGGTGATCTAAAAAGTATGATGAAGGTCAAACGAAACCATAATTGATGTAAAAGAAAGCCATTGAAAATGCTTTCCAGTGGTTGAATAGCTTCTTCGAAAAACAACACGTCTTT
>JAISSG010000047.1 GCA_031273185.1 Treponema sp.
TTTTCCAGATCGAGGTACTTTTGCAGTTCGCCGGACAGCATCTTGGAAACGGGGATGCCCGTCCAGATCGATACCACGGCGGCGATGTCCTCCTCGCTGACCTCTTCCCGCAACAAAGACGGCGCATCAGCAGAGCCGTCGGCGTTCTGCTGCTTTCGCTCAATCTGGTCGGTTAGGGCGGCAAGCTGTTTCTGCGCCTCGGGTATTTTCCCGTGCTTTACCTCGGCGGCTTTTGAAAGGTTGCCCTCCCGCTCGTAGCGGGTTTCTTCTATTTTAAGCTCCTCGATGCGCTGCTTGAGTTCCCGGATGCCCTGTATGTCTTTTTTCTCGCCCTCCCAGCGGGTCTTCATCTCATCCCGCTCGGCGGTGATGTCGGCGATGTCCTTTTCCAGCTTTGCAAGCCGTTCCTTCGACGCGGAATCTTCCTCGCGGGAAAGCGCCTGCCGCTCGATGGAAAGCTGTAGCAGTTTGCGCTCCAGCTTGTCCAGTTCCGTGGGGCGGCTGTCCAGTTCCATTTTCAGGCGGCTTGCCGCTTCGTCCACCAGATCAATCGCCTTGTCCGGCAGGAAGCGGCTGGTAATGTAGCGGCTGGACAGCATTGCCGCCGCCACCAGTGCTTCGTCCTTTATCCTTACGCCGTGGTGTACCTCGTACCGTTCCTTCAGACCCCGCAGTATGGCGATGGTGTCCTCGGCGGACGGCTCGGCGGTGTACACCTGCTGGAAGCGGCGTTCCAAGGCGGCGTCCTTTTCGATGTGCTTGCGGTACTCGTCCAGAGTTGTCGCGCCGATACAGCGCAGTTCGCCCCGCGCCAGCGCCGGTTTGAGAAGGTTGGAGGCATCGGTCGCGCCCTCGGCAGCGCCTGCCCCGACCAGCGTGTGCAGTTCATCGATAAACAGGATGATTTTTCCATCGGAGGACTGTACCTCGTGGATCAGCGCCTTGAGCCGCTCCTCGAATTCGCCGCGGAATTTTGCCCCTGCCACCAACAGCCCAAGGTCAAGGGCAAGGAGTTTTTTGTCTTTCAGACCCTCCGGCACGTCACCGGCGACGATGCGGCGGGCAAGCCCCTCCACGATGGCGGTCTTGCCGACACCCGGCTCGCCGATCAGGATGGGGTTGTTTTTGGTACGGCGGGACAATACCTGCATACAGCGGCGTATTTCCTCGTCGCGCCCGATAACCGGGTCGATTTTTTCCTGCCGCGCCAGAGCGGTAAGGTCGCGGCAGTACTTGTCCAGCACCTGATACTTGCCCTCGGGGTTTTGGTCGGTTACCCGCTGGCTGCCCCGTACCTGCTTCAGCGCCCCCAGAATGCTTGCCTTGGTAACGCCCGCCCGATGCAGCAACTGTGCCGCCCTGCCCTCGCCCGCGCTGATGGCGACAAGGATATGTTCAACTGAAACAAATTCGTCTTTCAGAGCGGCGGCCTCGGTTTCCGCCTTGGCGAGGATTTTTGACGCGGCGGAGGAAAGCTGCAACTGCGCCGCCTCGCCGTAGACCTTGGGCATCTGGGCAAGGGCGGCCTCTACGTCGGCGGTTAAGCGGCCAACGTCGCCGCCGATCCGTTCGACAATGGACGGGGCAATGCCGTCCTGCTGTTGCAGCAGGGCAAGCAAGAGGTGTTCGGTTTCGACCAGCGAGTGGTCCTGTTGTTGTGCAATGGCGGAAGCGTCGTTCAACGCTTCCTGGGCTTTTATGGTGAGTCTATCGTAATTCATATCGCGTAAAGACAGTGCTTTTCATGCGAGATAGTTGGGTCTTCGTAACGATCGCAGAAAAAATTTACTTCTTAAGCACCGAGACGACGCGCTCAAGGACCTTCTTTCGATCAAGGGGCTTGACGATGTAGCTCTTTGCGCCCATCAACAGGCATTTTTTGACCACGTCTTCCTTGCCCAAAGCGCTGACCATGATTATGTTGGCACTCTTGTCAAATTCGAGAATTTTCTCAAGCGAGGAAACCCCATCCATAACCGGCATGGTAATGTCCATCGTCACCAGATCGATGTTCGGGTGCAGTTCCTTGTATTTTTCAAGTCCCTGGGCTCCATCGGCGGCAGTCGCCGCAACCTCAAAACCTTCGGAAGTGAAAATTTGTCCAAGCTGCTTTGCAATAAACATTGAGTCGTCAACCACGAGAACCCGGTACGGCGTGCCTTCCGGTTTAATTCCCTCGGCTGTTTTTTCGTTGATGTTGGGCATATCACTCTTTGCTATCATGCGGACGCTCCTCTCCTCATATATAGTATACTGTAGGTGATAAAGCCAATGAAGTCAAGTGGGAAAATCGCAAATCGGAGATTATTATATGAAAATGCCGTTTATGCTGGCGCCGATGGCGGAATTGAGCCACCGGGCACTGCGGGAGCTGGTTGAGGGGTTTGGCGGCTGCGACGAGTATTTTACCGAGATGATAAGCGCCCCCGCCCTGCTTGCCGGCGGCCCCTTTGAACGCTGGTACACCGACAACGGCCCCTGCCCCCAACGGCTGGTTTACCAGCTTGTCGGCGCCGATTCGGGGCAAATCGCCAGGGCCGCCGCCCTGCTTGACCGCCTGGAATGCAGGGGCATCGACCTGAACATGGGCTGCTGCGCCCCCCTGATCCGCAAGACGGGGGCGGGAATCACCTGGATGGCATCGATAGATCGGGCGGGGGAACTGGTAAAACAGGTTCGGCGGGCGGTAAAACGGCGGCTCAGCGTGAAAATTCGCGTCGGTTTGACCGATGATTTCGGTTATTTGGTCAATTTTTGCCGCCGTTTGGAGGCCGAGGGGGTGGAATTGATCGTTTTGCACCCCAGAACCGCCAGCGAGAAGCTCAAACGGCTTGCCCGCTGGGACTATGTGGGGGCTTTGCGCGGGGAATTGCGCATCCCCGTGGCGGGAAACGGCGATGTGGCTGATGCTGAGGGGCTTGCAAGCCGCGCAGCCGGACCCTGCGACGGGGTCATGGTGGGCAGGGCGGCGGTTCGCCAGCCGTGGATTTTTGCACAAGCAAAAGACAAAGAGCAGAGAGCAGAGAGCAGAGAACAAAGAGCAGAGAGTAAAGAGCAAAGGGGGGTGGCGGAAGCGGTTATCGAGGAGACGGGGTTGAGGTTTTTGGGGCTTTTGGGGCGGTGGCAGCCACGGGAATTCCATGTTTCACGGGCGAGGCGGTTTTTTGGCTTTTTCTGCGATAACCTGAAATGGGGGACTTACCTGAAAAACCAGTTGAACCGCCAGGAATCCCTGTCCGATATGGAAGGGGTCTGGCGGGACTTTTTTCGGGAAGGACGGGCTGAAACGGGCTAAGCCGCTACAGGGCGAGGGCCCGCTTGAATTCCTCGACAACCTCGTCAACCGGCGGGCTGGCGTTTATGTCGATTAAAATGCCCTTTTGCCGGTAATAGTCGATGAGGGGGGCGGTTTGGGCGCGGTAGACCTCAAGCCGCTTCTGCACCGCCTCGGGGCGGTCGTCGTCGCGGACATAGACCTCGCCGCCGCAGTGGTCGCACACGCCCTCGGTCTTGGGCCGGTTAAAAACCAAGTGAAAATTAAACCCGCATTTCCGGCAGACGCGGCGGCCCCCCAGCCGCTCAAGCACGCCCGGGTCGGGAATGTCAAAATTGACAACCTTCTCCACCGTGGAGAATTTCGCCAGGGCCTCGGCCTGGGGAATGGTGCGGGGGAAGCCGTCCAGGATGTAGCCTTTCTGGGCATCGGCCTGGGCCAGCCGCTCCTTGACCAGTTCGATGGTGGTACCGTCGTCAACAAGTTTTCCCGCGTCGATGATCGCCTTTACCTTGAGGCCAAGCTCTGACTGGGCGGCGATTGCCGTGCGGAAAATCGCCCCGGTGGAGATGTGGGGCAGACCGAGAATATCCACCGCCCGCGCGGCCAGCGTACCCTTTCCCGCCCCCGGGGGACCGAGGAATATCAGGTTCATGGTTAACTCCTTCGTTCAGTTATGCGCCGGTCACCCGGCACGGTTTATTATACACCATAAGAATGGGAATTTTGAAGAGAACCTGTTTGGTTTTGGCCAATTTCTTTACCGCCTCGTTTGAGCCGATCGGTTTTGATGTGGCAGTTTGGTGTTTTGGTGTTTTTGCCAAAGCAAGGCGTGCCGCGGGCGTTACCTTTCTCCGCGGAGGCTCATTGACCCAAGCCTTCTTTCAGGTGGAACGAGGGGCAGTTTCCGCCGGCGGAGCGGAATACCTCAAGCGAAGGCAAAAGGCGGGTCTTTATCGAAAAAACTGCGCAGGAATAGGGCAGTTGCGGATCCCAGCTAATCTTGCAGTGCACGCATTTCAGGCAGTTGGGAGGGCGGGGCGGTATTTGGCCATTTCCATGAGCAGAGTCCATTGCGGCGCGGGCGGCCCGAGAGCCTTTCCCTAGACTCTGATGTTGAACACTGCCCCGATCAGCGGGTCGGCCAGGACATAGGGGTTGTCCGCGTTTGCCGCCCGGACGTTCCGCACCTGATTCTGGTACTGATTGATCATGGCGCTAACGCGGCTTTCCCAATCCAGCTCCTGCCCGCCGGGGAAAGGCTCGGGCTCCTGTTTCATCCGGGCAAGCTGCTCGACAAGGGTGTCTATGATTTTCAGCTTGTTGATGTTTACCCCCCCGACCCCCTCGGGAGCGGGAACCCCGGAAACGTGCTTGAACTGGGCGTAGATCAACGACGAGGAAGACACGGGCAGGGACACCCTGCCGCTCTGTGAAATGCTGATGGCGTAACCCATGCTGGGAAAGGCATGGTATGGCACTGATCCGATATTCATCTCACCCTCCTGTTTTCCAAAACGGGGTTTTGGAAAACACCTCCTTATATACCTCGAATATCGGATTTATCGGGCGTTCAATTTATATATTTTTTTTCTTTGCTATGTCCTTCATCCTTTGCCGCGAGCACGCACCCGGCTAACTTTTCTCCAACACGTCCTTCATCATGTCTTCCACGGTGAATACGCCTTTGCGGCTGGCGCTGGTCAGCCACTGGGCGGCTCGCATCGCCCCGGACGCAAAGCCCTCGCGGCTGCGGGCGGTGTGGGTAATCTCGATGGTGTCCGAGGGGGAATCGAAAAACAGGCTGTGCTTGCCGGTAATAGAGCCGAGGCGCAGGCTGGGGAAATGCAGCTCGTTGGGCAGCGGCCTGCGGTTGAGGGCTCCCCAGACGACTTTGTCCTTCCGCTTTACCCGCGCAAGCACCCCGCTCGCCAGGGTTTCCGCGGTTCCCGAGGGGCTGTCCAGCTTCTTGTTGTGGTGCGCCTCAAAGCCGCCAACGTCGTACTCGGGGAACGAGTTGGCGAGCCGGGAGGCGTACCAGGCGATGTGGTAAAAAAGGTACACGCCCAGGGAAAAATTGGACGACCAGATAAGGGCTGCGTCCGCCGATTCCACCGCCTGCCGCGCCTCGTCAAACCCGTCGTACCAGCCCGTGGTACCGACGACCGTGGGAATTTTCCGCTCGGCCAGCGCCTTGATGTTGGCAAGCGCCGTGTCGGGCCGGGTAAACTCAATCGCGGCCTCGGCCCCGCACAGGTCCCCCGCTTCCGCTATTGTATGGTACAGCGATGCGCCCGAAGCCAGCCCCACGGGCCTGTTCTCCGGGTCCACAACGGCGGTGACGGTATGCCCCTCTTCCATCGCCAGTGCCTCAATCATCCTTCCCATTCTGCCGTAGCCAATGATTGCTATCTTCATTTCGCCCTCCTTGCCTTGGTCTTCCGCGCCGGCGAACCGCCGCTCTTGGCCGTGCCGATTTCGCTGAACGCCCCGAAAAAATCAACGTGCAGCGCCCTGACAACAGCCTCCGCCTCGGCATCGTTGACGATAAAGCTGATGTTAACCTTGCTCGCCCCCTGGGACACCATCTGCACCGCCACCCCGATAAGCTGGCAGGTCTTGAAGGCCCTGGCGAGTATTTCGGAGGATCGCCTGACGTTGCCGACGATGGTGACTATTGCCATTCCTGTTTTTACGTCAAGGCTGGCGATGCGGGAAAGCTCCTTCTTCACGGCGGAGAGGTCATACTCCGCGCCAAGGGTGATCGACACCGAGACCTCGCTGGTGGCTACCATGTCCACCGAAATGCCGTTCCGGGCGAAACAGGAAAAAACCTCGGCAAGGAAGCCGTACTGCCCCAGCATCCGGGTGGAAACGATGTCCACCAGGGTCACGTCCCGGCGGGTGGTGATGGCCCGCACGGGGACGCTCTTTTTGTCCAGCGTGGCGACAATCCGGGTTCCGGGGGCGGCGATGTTGTACGAATTTTTCACCATCACCGGGGTTCCTGTTTTGATGCAGGGCTGCATGGCCCGGGGGTGGAGTATCTGCGCCCCAAAGTACGCAAGCTCCGCAGCCTCGTCGTAGGTAACGGTCTGCACGGGCCTTGCCTTCCCGACGATGCGGGGGTCGGCGGTCAGGATGCCGTCAACGTCTTTCCAGACCTGCACCTCCTGCGCCTTGCAAGCCGCGGCAACCATCGTCGCCGATAGGTCCGACCCCCCCCTGCCAAGGGTGGTGATGTTGCCGTTGGCATCCTTTGCGATAAAGCCGGTAATGAAGGGCAGCATCCCGGTCTTGTGCAGGGGGATTATTTCTTTGGGGATAAGCTCCCAGCTTTCCTTGAGCAGTTCGGCGGAGGTAAAATTCGAATCGGAGACAAAGCCCATGTCCCATGCGTCGCAGGCAATGGCCGGTATCCTCACGGAATTGCAGTACGCCGCGGCAATCCGAACCGAAAGCCGCTCGCCGAAGGAAACCAGGAAGTCCCTTGTCCTGCCCGTCATCTCCCTGATGAGAGAAATGCCGGAAAGCAGCAGCCTGAGTTCCTCCAGCAGCGACGTGATCTCCTTGCGATCCTGGGCGGGCAGCTTGAGTTTCCGCATCGTCTCGACATGGTGCTTTGCTATCCGCTCGATCGATACCACTCCCTTGTTCAGCGCCTCGTTTCCCGCCTCCAAAAGGTGATCGGTCGTGTCCCCCATCGCCGAAAGCACCACGACGGGCTTTTGGTCAAGATGGGCCTGGATTATCTCGGCAACATGGCGAATCCTGCCTGCATCGGCAACGGAGCTTCCCCCAAATTTCATTACTATCATAACTTTCATGGTATCAAAAAATCACGGTATATGCAATAATATGATTAACATGATTCGTGGAAGCCTGGCTGTATTCAAAAACAAACCGGCCCTGGTCAAAGAGCATGATCAAGACAAGATAGCCATTGTCCTTTCCGATGGCGCGCAGATCAAGGTAAGGGAAAAAGACATAGAGATAATCCACCCCGGCCCGGTAAATAATCTGAAAGAAATTGATGAAGCGGCCAGCATGGAATCGTCGGGCGGCGCAATCCGGGAAGCCTGGGAACTGCTGCTGGCCGAGCAGTCGCCAGTCTCCCTTGGGGAGCTTGCCGGGCTTGCCTTCGGCGAGTACAGCCCTGCTTCCGCCTGGGCGGCCTTCCGTCTCTTGCAGGACGGCCTGTACTTCACCGGGACTGTCGGCGCCGTTCAGAGCCGCCAGCGGGACCAGGTCGAGGCGGGCGAAAAAAAGCGCGAGGAAAAAGCGAGGGAGACCAGGGAGCGGGAGATGTTCCTCGAACGCCTGCGAAACCGTAGTCCTTTTTTGGGGATCGGGGACTGGGGATCGGGGACTGGGGAAAAACACCACCCCCCAGTCCCTATTCCCCAGTCCCTATTCCCCAGTCCCCAGTCCCCAGTCCCTTTAGACGACAGGCGTTTCATTCAGGACATTGAGGCGCTGGCGTATGGCAGGTCAGCAAAAAGCCGGACGATGAAGGACATAGGTCTGGGCGAAACGCCGGAGGAGGCCCACGCCCTGCTGGTGGAATGCGGCTTCTGGCCGAAAGAGGCCAACCCCCACCCCGCCCGGTTCGGCGTTTCCCTGTTGCCGGCGCAAAGCGTCCCCGGCCCGCCGCCCGAGGAAAGCCGCCGCGACCTGAGCCACATGGCGGCCTTTGCCATTGACAGCCCCTGGAGCCACGACCCCGACGACGCGGTCTCCCTTGAGGTCGAAGGCGGCAGGCAGGTGCTGTACGTTCATGTCGCCGACCCCGCCGCCTCAATCGGCAGCGACAGCCCCTGCGAGCGGGAAGCCCGCGACCGTGGCGCCACGCTGTACATCCCCGAAGGCAGTATCCGCATGATCGCCGAGGAAGCCCTGCCGCTCTTTGCCCTTGGCTTTACCGAAGGCAAGAATGCCAGCCCTGCCGAGCGTTCCCCGGCGCTGACGTTCAAAATGGCCCTCGATTCAAGCGGCGAAATCAGCGAGACGGAAATTTTTCCGTCGATAGTAAAAGTTTCACGCCTGACATACCGGGAGGCGGACGAGCTTATGGCCGGCGCAGGCGGCGACGGGGCCGGAGCGTTACGCGATCTTTTTGCCCTTGCGCAGCGCAACGCTGCCCGCCGCAGCGCCTCCGGCGCAATCAGCATCGACATGCCGGAAACCCACATCAGCCTGAACCCGCCGCCGAGGCCCGATAGGGCCGAGGTTCCCCTCCGGAACCAGGGGCAGGTGACCATCGAGCCGGTCGTACGCTACCGTTCGATGGAACTGGTGAGGGAATGCATGCTCCTTGCCGGCGAGGGGGCCGGAACGTGGGCCATGCAGCGCAATTTGCCCTTTCCCTACGTTACGCAGGAAACGGGGGAAACGCCCGACGAGATTTTTCCCGGCCTTGCCGGGGCGTACCAGCTTCGCCGCTGCATGAGAGCCAGAACCATGTCGGTAAAACCGGGACTGCACTGGGGCCTTGGCCTTGAGACCTACACCCAGGTAACCAGCCCGCTTCGCCGCCACGGCGACCTGCTTGCCCACATCCAGATTCGCGCCCTCTTGCGGGGAGACAGCCCGCTTTCCACGGAAGAGGTGCTGGAACGGATCAGCGCGGGGGAAATTGCGGCGGCGGCGGTCGCCCGTGCAGAGCGGGCCAGCAGACACCACTGGACCATGGTCTATCTTTCTGGCAAAAAGGATTCCGTTTGGGATGCCGTCGCCCTGGAACAAAAAGGAAATCGCTGGGCGGCGATCATTCCCGCGCTGGCCCTGGAAACCCAGGTTCCCCTGCGGAGAGAGGTTGCGCCTAACGATCCGCTCCGGCTGGTTTTGAAATCGGCAAACATCCCCAGGGGGGAGGCGGCCTTTGTCCCCGGGGAAGGCATTTTGTAAAGCCCCCGGCGCGTAAACGCTGTTATACGCCATTTGTGCTGAAATTGGCCGAAAATATAACGAAACACTATTGACAAATGAATGTTAAATAGATTATAATCAAAATTGGAAAAAATGATGAAAGAAACATATGATATTATTAAACTAATTCTTTCAGAAGATGAATATGACGGTGATAATTATTTGGAGCTAAATATCCCTATGGGTTGTTCCAGAATTGGCGGCCCAGTGGTTGATTTACCCGATGATGTTTTATATCCAGAGGGTTATTATTTCATGGCACAATTAAATTGTACTGCAATAAAGCCATTTGACAAAATTGGCTTGTTGCCGGAAAAAGGCTTTTTATATTTTTTTGCCCGTAATTATTTGCAAGAGGGGTATGTTTTTTATACGCCAAAAGGGAAAGAATATTTGCACAGGGTAGCAAAAGAACATGAGGATTGTTATTACTCTGGGAAAATAATTAATCAATATATCACGGGAACAGAAACTATTTATTCAAGATATATAATGGAAGGGGAAAAAAAAGAATGGGATTATTTTGCAGGCGGGGAACTCTCAAAAATATATGGCATATATACAAATTGCCAGGCGAAAGAAGAAGAAGTCTTACAATTAATGGAAGACAGAAATAAAATAATTTTATTGCAAATCGGTGCGGATTATTTCGGAGAAGGTTGCCAAAGTGTGTTCATAGATAAAAGCGATTTAATAAATAAAGATTTTTCAAAATGTATATTTGAATATAACCAATCCTAAAAATAAAAATCGGGAACGTTACGGGAATATGCCCCGGATTTTTTTCGCGGAAACAAGTTTCTTCAGGGCGATCATGTATGCGCTCGTCCGCAGGGTAACGTCTTGCTCGCGGTGAAGGCCATAGACCGATTCAAATGCCTTGCACATGATTCGGTCAAGGTTTTCGCTGATCTCAATCTCGTCCCACATGAGGGCCTGGATGTTCTGCACCCACTCAAAATACGAAACGATAACGCCGCCGGCGTTGGCAAGAATATCGGGAACCACGATTATTCCCCGATCCGCCAGAATTTTGTCGGCCTCCACGGTTGTCGGCCCGTTGGCTGCCTCAATAACTATCCTGGCCTTAATATCCTTCGCGTTCTGCTCGTTGATCTGGTTTTCCAGGGCGGCGGGAATAAGAACGTCACAATCAAGGGCAAGGAGTTCCTGGTTAGAAAGATGGGTAGCGCCGTCCTTGCTGTAGTCCTTAAGCAGGCTGCCCCTTGCCGAAAGGAAGCGCAGGATGTCGGGGATGTCCAGGCCGGATTCCCTGCGAATGCCGCCGGAAACGTCGCTGGCCGCGATAATGGAAGCTCCCAGCTCGCTCAGCAGCTTGGCGCTTACGCTGCCGACGTTGCCCATGCCCTGAATGGCGACACGGATACCCTTCATCGGGATGTTCAGCTTTTTGAGCATCTCCCGCGTGATGATCATTACCCCCCGGCCTGTGGCTTCCGGGCGGCCCAGCGATCCGCCGATGTCAAGCGGCTTGCCGGTGACGATGCCGGGAACGGCGTAGCCTTTCAGCATGCTGTAGGTGTCCATGATCCAGCCCATGACCTCGCCGTTGGTGTTCACGTCCGGCGCGGGAATGTCGCGCTCGGGGCCGAGTATCGGCGCAATCATCGCCGTGAACCGGCGCGTCAGGCGTTCCAGTTCCCGGTGGGAAAGTTTGGCCGGGTCTACCTTTACGGCGCCTTTCGCGCCGCCGTAGGGAATATCCGTGACCGCGCACTTGAACGTCATCCAGGCTGCCAGCGCCTTGACCTCGTTTTCGTCCGAGTCCTGGTGAAAGCGGATGCCCCCCTTGCAGGGACCGCGCGAGCTGGAATGCTGCACGCGGTAGCCTTCAAACACTTTGACGGAACCGTCGTCCATGCGGACAGGGAACGACACCTTCAGCTCGCGTTCGGGATACATGGTGACGATATAATCGCTCTCGGGAAGCCCCAGTTTTTCAGCGGCGCTGCGAATAACGGTGATTACATTCTCGTAAGGATTGTACGCGCTCACCTTGATCCTCCCGGGTGCAAATTACCGTATTACCGTAGGGTTGTTCGGAAACTCCAGTTTCCCAACAACTTCCTTAATAAAAATCGCATTTTGCCGAGCTTTAGCTCGCGGGCTCTGCCCGAAAAAATGCAAGGCTTGCGAGGGGGCCGACCGGGTTCCCGAACAAGCCCAGTAGCCGAGTCAATTACGGGGCGCGATCCTGTTTTTTCTGGGCCGCCGCGCCTTGCAAAAAAGCCTGGCGTGTCTGTTCCAGGGCGGTATGGATATCTTCGTTGTATTTCCTCAGCATACTGCTCAGGCTGTCGGGAAACAAGCCGTATGGCTTTAGTAGCTCATAGGTCTCGATTTTTAAGGCATTCCCCAGTTTTACCATGTTAACGGGCGAAGCCCATTTCTTGCCGTTCTCCAGGTCGTTTATGAAATTGACCGAAACCCCGGTTTTTTTCGCCAACTGCGACTGGGTCCAGTGCAGGCTCTTGCGGTGCCTTGTGATGTTTGCGCTGAATACCTTGTGCAACTCTTTTTCCGTCATAATCTACCTCAAATTTTTGGGTTAGCGTTGAATTCTTGCCGAACCGCCCCGGGCAAATGCCTCCACCTGATCAAGGCCGACCATGGAGGTGTCGCCTGGAGTGGTGGTTAACAGCGCCCCGTGCGCCCAGCCGAGCCCCAGGGATTCCTCGGGGCTTTTGCCGGTTAGCAGGCCGTAGAACAGCCCCGACGCAAAACCATCGCCGCCGCCGACCCGGTCGTAAATGTCCAGTTCCGCCGCGGGGGCCTGGTAGCCCTTGCCGTCCAGCCACAGCACGGCGCTCCACGAGTGGCGGTTGGCGGAGTGAACCTCTCGCAGGGTGGTCGCCACCGCCTTGACGTTGGGGAAATCCCTCACCATGCTTTCTATTGTGCCTAAAAACGCCGCAGAGTCAAGCCGTCCTTTTGCCTCGACATCCTGGCCTTTGAGTCCCAGGCCCTTTTGCAGGTCTTCCTCGTTGCCCACCAGTATGTCCACATGGCCCGCTATTTTCCGCAGGGTCCTGGCGGCGCTTTCGCTTGCCTGCTCCGCGCCCATGCCCCGCTCCTCGGCGGCGACCGCCCAGAGCTTGGCGCGGTAGTTCAGGTCAAATGAAACCACCGCCCCGGCTTTTTTCGCCGCCTGCATTGCCTCGATTACCAGCTCCGGGGTGGTGGGCGAAAGGGAGCAGAAAATCCCCCCCGAGTGGAACCAGCGGACACGGGGCTGCGCGGCAGGGCCGAAAATTTCGCCCCAGTCAAAACTGCCGGGCGCGAGTTGCTGTGCCGCCTCGTTGGAACGGTTGTAGAACACCACCGGCGCGCGCGCGCCCTGCCCCCGGTCGCTCCACACGATGGCCATGTTCGGCCCCCGCACCCCGTCGTGCCTGAAATGCTTGTAGTAAGGAGTCACCCCTGCCTTCTGGACGGCGAATTCGATTTTGCGCCCGATGGGGTAATCCACCATCGCCGTGGCAACGGCGGTTCTTTGCCTGAAGCAGGTTGACAGATTTGCGGCGACGTTGTACTCCCCCCCCGCGACGTGGAGCAGGTATTCGCTCGCCTCGGCAAAGGGAACAACGCCCGGATCAAGCCGGGTCACCAAAGCCCCCAAAGCGAGAAAATCATGCACCGCGCCGGCAGCCGCCGGGATTGATAGCGTTGCCATGTCACCCTCTAGCCCATTGTACCATGTTTTTTAAGAAAACAGCAATATGGGGAATGGGGAGTGGGGATTAGGGAATGGGGAATGGGGGTGGTCACGCAAAGGTCACTTCCCGCTTGACAAAACCCGCCGATAGCGCATAATTAAAGCAAGATTCGGCGTTGCCGAGTAAAAGTTACTTTTTTGAAAAAAGGGGGTGCTTGCATGACAGCCGATGTATTTTACTTAACAAGTGTTACCCCCCCTTCCCCCCCGAGATTGATTTAGCACACACTGCCAGTTGTATTTCCTTTGACAGCAAAATTTCCCCTAACTCTGCCGTTGGCGGAGCCATCTTTTTTCTCAAGGAGTTTTACCATGAACAGCGTACTTAAACTAATGGCCAGATTGACGGGCGAAGCCGTAAGCGAAAAATTTGAAAAGGTGGGCCGCTTTGCGGCTAACGTAGCAAAAGGACTGGGCGTTGGCGTAGCCATCCTCGGCCTTGCCGGATGCCCGCAACCGACCAACGGTGGTGACATTAACCCAAACGACAAACCTACAACCCATACCGTAAACAACGCCGGCTATGATTTGGTAATTCCCAAACCCGAAATTGG
>JAISSG010000072.1 GCA_031273185.1 Treponema sp.
AAAGACGTGTTGTTTTTCGAAGAAGCTATTCAACCACTGGAAAGCATTTTCAATGGCTTTCTTTTACATCAATTATGGTTTCGTTTGACCTTCATCATACTTTTTAGATCACCACCAAATTTTTAAGGGCCTCCCGCATGCCCCAACAAAACCATACCTAAAGCCGCGTTTTTAGCATTCATTTCCGAATTATCGTATTTTCAAGCCGCCGGATGGTAATTTAAGATAGCCTCTGCGGGAGCCTTTGTTATAAACTGCGTTCAAGATATGGATGTTGCACGGTTATACAGGAACTGCCGCCTTTGCCCCCGCGACTGCGGAACCGACAGGGTTTCCGCCCTGGCCGGAACCCGCTGCGGCGCGTACTGCGGGGAAGGCGCCGATCTGAGGCTGGCCTTTGCCGGCCTGCACCTGGGCGAGGAGCCGCCCCTGAGTGGGAAAGGCGGCTCGGGCGCGATTTTCGTGAGCGGCTGCAACCTGGGCTGCGCCTTTTGCCAGAACTGGCAGGTTTCCGGGGGCGGAAGCGCGGGCGGCGCTCAGCCGGGGGGCAGGCTTGGCCGCGCCGTGTCCACGAAAGAATTTGCCGCCATCTGCGCCGGGCTTGAACGTCGGGGCGCGGAAAACGTGAACATCGTCACGGGCAGCCACGCGGTTCCCGCCATCGCCCGGGGCCTGCGCGCCGCCAAGGTCTGCGGCCTTGGGATACCCGTGCTGTGGAACTCATCCGCCTACGAGCGCACCCAGACGCTGGAGCTGCTTGACGGGCTTGTCGACACCTGGCTGCCCGACCTTAAAACCCTGGACAGCGATCTGGCGGCGCGGTTTTTCCGCGCCCCCGATTACCCTCGCGTCGCAGCCGCCGCGATTCGCTGGATGGCTGAAAACAGGCCGCATGGCGTTATCGTCCGGCACCTCATCCTTCCCGGTCGCATCGAATCCACCCGCGAGGTGCTGCGCTGGTTCGCCGGCAACGTGGCAGGCAGCGCCCAGCTTTCGCTGATGAGCCAGTACACGCCGATGGCTCCCGGCAGAGCGAGGCAGCCGGGGCGTTTCCTGAGCAGGCGGGAATACGAGACCGTGCTGTGCTGGCTGGGGGAATTCGGCATCGAAGACGGCTTTTGCCAGGAGCTGGCTCCCGGCAGTGGCTGGCTGCCGGACTTCAACCGGCCAAACCCATTTTCGTCGGGGCTTTCCGTGCCGGTGTGGCATTTTGCCGAAAATATAGTAAACTAGAATCATAATGTACGCACGGGAAATCCTGATGCCGAGGGGCAGCCCTATTGAAAACGGAATCCCCCTTGAGGGGACCTGGAACAGGGCGTTCAGCCATGTGAACCTTTTGGACATCCACCGGCCCTATCGCTGCCCGCTTCCTCGCTGGCTGAGGGATTGCCGGATCAAGGAATGGGAAGGCTTCAGCGTGCAGGACGACTGCTTTGTGCTGGAAGCCTTCCTGATGAATATCAAGCTGTGCCGCATAGCCCAGGTGATCCTGTACAGCAAGGAAAGCGGGGAAAACTATGTCTTCAGGAAATTCCTGCCCGCCAGCGGCTGGCGACTGCCCCGGAGCCTGGCGCACGGGTCGGTCGAGTGCCGATCCCCCCGCTTTTTTTTTCGTATCAATACCTGGCTCAACGCGGATACGATAAAGCTGGATTTTGACATCGCTGCGACATGGTGGCAGCCGGCCTTTGCCGCCCACCTGTCGTTTAACATGGGAAGCCGCGAAGTCACGCCGTCCGTCGTGTCGCTCAAATTTGCCGAGCGGCGCAGCATGTACGCATACAAGGCCCTTGCTACGGTGCGGGGGGACATCGTTCTCGACGGAGAGCATTTCAGCCTGAACCCGGCGCGGTGCACGGGGATTTTCCGCGACTACAAGGGGTTTTTTCCCTATCAGATGCGGGGCGTTCTCTGCGGTGCGGCAGGTTTCGACGGGGAGGGCAGGCGCTACGGGTTTCACGTTGCGGAAAACCAGGCAAAGGAAACCCGGAAAAACAACGAGAACGCGATGTGGGTAAACGGCCGGCTTACCCCCCTGCCCCCGGTTCGGATCACCATGCCGAACGGCCCGGAATCGGGCTGGGTCATACAGGACGTTGACGGCATGGTTGACCTGGTGTTCAGCCCCAACAAGCTGTACCGGTTTGGGGCGGGCCTGCTGGTAGCAAGCGGTGATTTTTTTGGAGCTTTGGGTTATTATAACGGGATGCTGGTCAGCGCCAACGAAGAGCAAATTCAGGTGCGAAACCAGTGGGGTGCAGGCGAAAAACTATATTTGCGGGTGTGACTATGGCAAGAAAACCGAATGCGATTTACGAGCCCGGCGAGCTTGACCGGGTGCGCGAAAAGCTGGGCGACATCGACGACTCGGAAGCAAAGCGGATGGCCCAGATACTTGGCGGCGAGGTGGGCACGGAAAAAAGCGCCAAGGTACGCGAGCCGGGGAAACCCCTTGGCCAGATCAAGCGGAAAACGGTGGAACTGGCTGTTCCCGGCAACAGGAAGGCGGGCAGCGAGCGGGTCTCGGAGATCGGCGGCAAGGGCGGCAAGCAGCCATCGTCCAAGTCGAAACGCAGCGATGCCGACGATCCTTCGGTTGTGCTCAAGACCTCTTACTTTGAGCGGGTGAAAATGGACCGCTACGCGTCCCAGTTTGAATTCGAAATCAAAAGCTCCCTGCAGGCGCTTGTCTCGATGTTTTCGTTTGTGGGCGACCCTGCGGATTACGTCAGCCCCAATTTTGTCAGCCGCCGGATGAACGGTTATTACCAAAAAATAGAGCAACTGGTCAATTCGACCAGGGCGTTGTTTCCCCGCAACAACGCCCGGCGCACCGAGCGGCTTAAAAAAACGTCGCCCTTTGTGTTTCGCATCCTTGACACCATTCGGTACTGGAACATAGAGCGTATTGACGGGGATCTGGCCAAGGTACAGGCCCACCCGCGCTCGGTGCGTATCTCCGAATTGGCCGACATTACCAGGGCGGTGTACAAACCCCTGTTCATCCTGGAAAAACTCGATATGGACATCCATATCAAGGGCGCGTACAAGCTGCTGAACAAGCTGATATTCATCGAGAACCCGACGGAGTCAAAGGAAAGAAACCAGGACCTTATCCGTATCGCCCTGTCCTCGTTTGCCGACATTCGCCGCGAGGTGCATTTCGGCATGTACCCCCTGGTCATGAAATTCATCTCCGACCGCTGGTTTCCCTACGAGCGGCTGTTCATCGAGCGGAGTCGCCGTTTCATGGCCTTCCTCAGCATTACCGAGGACGACCAGATCGAGCCCCTGGCCCTAAGCGCGGAGCAGGTTGAGGCGGGAAACCTTGAGGCGATAAAGGAGGATGTCAAAAAAGAGCAGGAGGAGGAAGAGGCGGCGGCAAACCAGGAAAATTCGGAAGAGGGAGATCCCGATGATCCCAAGGAGGCTGAACGCAAGGCCCGGGAAGCTGCGATGGAAGCGGAGAGAAGGGCGCTGAGCCACAGCCTCGGCGTGCTGGAAACCCTGTTCCCCAAGGCCGGCTGGGATCGGCTGGCGGACTTTCCCGATCTTTACCCCTACTTCGTCAACACCTACGAGTTGAAGCGGGGCTACGAGCTGATTGCGCCCAACGATCCCCTCCAGCAGGTTGCCGTGCTGATGCACGTGCTGGAAGACCTCTGCGTTGCCCTCCGTTATGTGATATTTGGCGCTGTAACCGGGTCTGACGGAAAACCTGTCCAGGCAGGGGATATTCTCGGGGGGACAATCGCCAACTGGCGGCGTAACGTTGACAGCGGCTTTTCCAAGGAGTATCTGCCCCGCCTTGTCGAGTATTGCCGCCTGCTGGAGCATTCCTCGGAGACCAGGACCTCGCCGTATGCCAAGCGCACCCTGAACGAATTGCGCTGGATCAAGCGGCTGTACTTCCTGCCGTACTTTAAATTCGATTCGCTGGGGCCGCCGCCTTTTCAGAAGCAGGACGTTTTGTCCATTTACAGCGAAATCAGGAGCTTCCGCAAGTGCCTTACCATGGTTGCTACCGGCATAGAGCAGGCGAACCGCAGGGGCGGCGCGGAGGCAAAAGCCCCTTGCGACAGCGTTGAAAACCCCTGGGAGCAGTACAACTTTGAGGTGCCCAACCCGGTGTCAAAGCGCCTGGACGTGCTTCTTGGCCCCGGCAAGCGAAACAACGCGGCCCTGATCTTTTTCGCGCTCTCTGCGGTGACGGTGCTGGATTACCTGGTAAACAACGAATCTAGCTGGGCCTACGGGGAGCGCACGGGAACGGTATTCCGCAGTGTCGGCGGCGCCGGGGTGGTGCCGCTGTTTGGCGTTGATAACAAGCTTGATGCCGATCAAATCTTCAAGGATTCTATGAAGCAGAGGGAAGAGAAACGGCAGGCTTAGCGGGTGGCAAGTACCAGGTAACATGAGGGAGGCTTTTCCAAAACTTCGGTTTTTGGGAAAGCTGCCTTAGGTTTGGCGATGCAATATTTTTTAGGAGGCAATCAAAATGAAAAGAACTGTTTTTGCCGTGCTGTTGTTTGCGGCGCTCTGCGTTTTCTCCCTGCCTGCCCAATCGGAGAACCGGGCGGGGGTCATGCTCAGCCATTACTCGACACGCGCTTTTGCCACGGGGGCGATTCCCAGGGCCGATCTGGAACTTATCGTGCAGACGGGTGTCCGCGCCCCCAGCGCGGTTAACCGGCAGCCCTGGCATTTTACCGTCGTTCAGGACCTGGAACTGGCCAAAAGAATAGTGCCCCAGACGGTGGAAGGCAACGTCCTTATCATTATCTCTGCCGCAGGGGACAGCAAGACCAACACCAGGGAAATCATCGACTGCGCCCTGGCAACGCAGAGCGTTTACCTGGCGGCGCAGGCCCTGGGCTACGGCTCCCGGATATACACCGGCCCCATAGACGCCCTCAACAGGAACCTGAAAAACGAGGTTGGCCTTCCCCGCAACCACAGCGCCGTAGCCCTGGTTCGCATCGGCAGGGTTGAGGGAAACGTTGACGCGACCAGCGCCGCCTCGGGGCGAAAAGCCGCCAGCGACGTTGTGACTTACAAATAGGCGGGAAACAGGCCGCTGTCCTGCGGGGGCTTGTCGCAAGCCGCACAGGGTCACTCAAACATCCGCAGTATTTTCCGCTGCCCCTCGCTGCGCTGGCTTTCGGGAATTTGTTCCAGCAGGTATTTGATCGAACGCCCCCCGGCGATTTTCCCGTCCCGGACGTACATCCAGTCGGTGATTGCGTCCATGTCCAGGGCCACCGTGTCGCCCTTTTGCATGCCGCTAACGTGCGCGGGATCGCCGGCAAGGATGCCAAAAAACACCCCGTCTTTGAAGTGAATGCCGTCAAGCCATAACTGCTCCATGCCTATGCCCGAGCCGTCGTCCGCCCTGAACGGGTGCTTGATGCTAAAGCCGCTTTCTTTCGCGTCTCCCCTGGCCAACTGCCGGAAAAAAATCGGCAATGTCCTGCGGGCGTCTATCGCTATCCGCAGAATCTCCCCGTCGTCCTGCTCCGCGTATGCCGTTTCCGCCCTGATTTGCTGGCCAGGCGCGGACGGCTGCCTGTCGCAGGACATGAAGAAAATACCGCACAGAAGAAGAAAAAGCATGAGCGATTATATCAAATTGCGCTCGTGAAAATCCCTCCTTCATGGCGATTCGTTCCCTTGACAGGATTTCGCCGATTTGCTAGGCTCGTTAAAACTACTGGTTTATCGCCGTTGAGTGGGGATTTTTTTGGACAACGATATCATCTACGAAAAAATAAAGGAACTGCTGGTCTCGGATTTCGAGGTTGACCCCGAATCGATCGGGCTTGAAAAATGCCTGGACGAGGACTTAAAGCTGGATTCGCTGGATGCGGTTGATATAATAATCAGCCTCAAGGATTATATCGGCGACAAAATCGATCCCGCCCTGTTCAAGAACGCCCGCACGGTGCAGGACATGGTAAATTTACTCCAGCCCCTCTGGAAAGCATAGGTTTCTGGTTTCCGTGGCCCCAAGCTGGCGGTAAACCGGCTTTGGGCCGCTGGCAAAGTCAACCTCAAAAAATTCCTCGTCATAAAACGAAAGTTTTGAATGGGTGTCGGGGTTGCATTCAAGGTACATGATCTCCCTGAGGTCCAGGCCCTTGTCGCGGCAGATCTGCTCCGCCAGGGCCTTCCCTGCGGCGGTAACCGAGGTCCCCGGATTGTCCTGGTAAAGCTCGGTAACAATCACGACGGTTTTTCCCCGCCGGAGGATTCTCAGGCCGCAGCGGGAAGGCACGCCCCATTGGCCCTTGAAGTCAAAAATCTCATCGTAGTATTTTTCCGGCACCTGCATGGCTCAGCGTTCGCCCGCCTCTGCGTCCTTTGACAGGGTTTTGCCGAATGACCTGTGTATCAGCCGCCTGTTCCGGGGGCGGTAGGTTCCGTCTTCCATCTCGCGGTTGACCACGGCGAAAAACAACTGGAACATTTTTTCTTCCTGGGATTCGTCCTTGTAAAAAGTTTCCCAGGCGTAATCGTACAGCTCTTGCAGGCGCTCTGCGCTCATGTGCTTCGGGGTAAAGACCACCTCCCCCGCGTTATAGTGATTCCAGTCCCGGTCAAAAATGCGCCCCTGCCGCTCCATATCGTCCCAGGCCTTGGTATGGGGGAAGGGGGTCATCACGGTGAATTCCGCCAAGTCCAGGTTGATCTCCATGAGGAAGTCGATGAGCCGCTTGATGTCGTCCTCGGTCTGGCTGTCCAGGCCCAGCAGTATCGTCCCCTCCACGCCGATGCCGTGGTCGTGGTAACGCCTCACCCGCTCCTTTATGTAGTCCGACGTGTCATAAATCGCCTGGTACACATACCATGCCCCGGCCTTTGCGGCAAGCTCCAGCACTTTCGGGTCATCCTCAATCGTGTGGCTGATCCACTTTTTCTTGAGGGGGATCATTTCCCGGAACAGGTCCATTTCCCATTCCTTGTCCTGCGCCAGCGAGTTGTCCACGATAAAAAGCCGGTTGTTTTCAATGCCCGCCAGCTCCTCGATTGTCCTGTTCATGGGACGGGGCCGGAACGAGCGGCCTCCCAGATAGGAGACGGCGCAGGGGTAGCAGCTAAAGCGGCAGCCACGGGACGCGTGGAAAAGGTCAACCATCTGCACCCCCTTGTGGTTGTACATTTCCCGCTTGTACAGGTCCCGCCGGGCCGGGCCAATGGCCTCGACAGGCGGCTGCTGCGTCATAAAATTGTACACCTGCTGCAGGCGGCCATGCTTCCAGTCGGCGATGACCTGTTCCATGCGGGTCTCGGCCTCGCCGAGAAATACCGAGTCCGCGTGGGGAATGGTTTCCTCGGCGTGCAGCATGGCGGCAATGCCGCCGAAAATGACCTTCTTGCCCCGGCGGCGGTACTCGTCGGCAATCGCCCAGCCCCGCTTCACCTGGGTGCTGAGCATCATGGAGATCGCCACGACATCGCAGTCCTCGTCAAAGTCAAGGCTCTGGACGTTTTCGTCGGTAAAGGAAACCTCCACGTCGGGGGGAAGCGCGGCGGCAAATACCACCGGCCCGTGCGGGGGAAGATTAAAGGTTGTCTGCCCAGGCAGCTTGTTCCATCGGGGGTAAATAAGGTTTAGCTTCATACTTACAGTTAAACTTGAATATGGCATATCCGTTTCCGCCTGTCAACCGCCCGCGTTGCCCCGTGTCGCCTCGTAACGGGCCTGCCGCAACCGCGCCGTGAAGCGCATCGTGATGCGCGTTGCAAAAATCGCGGCTTTGGCGTACAATCGGTGACATGGCAGAGTTTCGCGGCGCGTTTACGGCGCTTATCACCCCGATGAAGGATTCCGGCGAGGTTGATTACGAGGGCTACAGCCGTTTTATCGATTTTCAGATAGCGGAAGGAATCGACGGCATTGTCCCGCTGGGAACCACCGGCGAAACCCCCACCCTTGACGAGGCCGAGGAAGACAAGCTGATCGGGATTGCCGTGGAGACCGTCAAGAAGCGGGTTCCCATCATCGTGGGGACCGGCTCGAACGATACCAGGCACGTGATGAAGTACACCGAGAGGGCCAGGCGCATGGGCGCCGATGCCGCGCTGGTCGTCACGCCCTACTACAACAAGCCGAACGACGACGGCCTGTTCCGGCATTTTGAGGCCGCCGCTTCCGTGGGCATCCCGGTCATCGCGTACAACATCGGCTCGCGCACGGGGCGGAACATCCAGACCCCGCTGCTGGAGAAAATTTCCCGCATACCGGGCATAATCGGAGTGAAGGAAGCGTCGGGCGACATCAACCAGATGGGCGACGTTATCCGCGAGATCGCCCTGCCCCGCAAAGCCGAGGGCAAGGACTTTTGGGTGCTGTCCGGCGACGACTCCATGACGCTGCCCCTTGCGGCTCTGGGCGGCGATGGAATTATCTCGGTCATTGCCAACGCGGTGCCGGCAAAGGTAAAAGCCCTTGCCGCTGCCTGCCTTGCCGGGGATTTGGGGAAGGCCAGGGAAATTCATTTTGAGTTGCTTCCCTTTGTAAAAGCGGCCTTTGTGGAGACCAACCCCGTCCCCATCAAGCAGGCGGTGAACTGGCTTGGCCTCCCCGCCGGGCCCGTCCGCCTGCCGCTGGGCAAGCTTTCGCCTGCAAGCGAGGCGGCGCTGAAAAAGGCAATGGTCGATTTAGGGCTGATCAAGTAGCCTGGCTGCTACTTCCTGGGTGTTAACTTGTTTGCCTTGTTAGTGGCATGAAGGCTATTCTGTTGTCATCTTCGGGACATGCTATGGGGAAAGGCGGTTGATCGTATATCGCAATCCCCCATATATTGTTGCTGGTTTTGGCACAAGCGAGGGAATAATGGATTCCCGGATCAAGCGTATACTTGAATGAAACATCCTTGGCGAAAAAACGCTCGTTGCCGTCCGTCCAGTTAATATCCAGCGTGAATTTCGCTTCGCCGGGCGGAAGGGTCACGTCACGCCATGTTGAAGCGGAATTGCCCAGTATCTTTTTTGCCGGTACGGGAGTCCCGTTGTATATGGTCACCTCAAGCCCGTGGTAAAAAAACAGGCGGCTTGACTCCGCTTCGGGCAGGCTATCGTCAAGAACCACCGGCGGCGTAGCGCAGGTCCTTAACACCAGCAAGGCGCAAACCGCGCTAAGTACCACCGCTATTTTTTTCATTACAGCACACCTCCGTTGTATAACTAAAATATACGAACACACTCCCCGCAAGGCAAATTTTTCCCGTGCCGCCTTTGTTGCATACGGCGGCATTTGTTTGGGCTCTTGCCACTCCCCACTCCCCGTTCCCCGTTCCCCGTTCCCCGTTCCCCATTCCCCACTCCTCATTCTCCATTCCCCCCTCCCCATTCCCTATCCCCCACAATATTTGCTATCATTCGACCCAGGAGAAGATAATGGCAAAGATACCGGTCGGCGTGTTGGGAGCGACGGGCATGGTGGGGCAGAACTATATCACCCTGCTCAATAACCACCCCTGGTTCGAGGTGCGCTACGTCGCGGCCTCGCCACGGAGCGCCGGGAAAAAATACGCGCAGGCGGTCGCCGGACGCTGGCAGCTTGCGGCAACCTACGCCCCCCATGTCGGGGAGCTTGTCGTCGGGGATGCCAACGACGTTGGCGCGGCATCTGCGGCGCACAAGCGGGGTGACTGCGCCTTCGTGTTTTCCGCGCTGGAGATGGGCAAGGACGAGACCCGCGCCCTTGAGGAAGCGTATGCCGCAGCGGGCATTCCGATTATTTCCAACGCCTCGGCGCACCGATGGACCGCCGACGTGCCGGTGCTTATCGGCGAGGTGAACCCCCACCACGCGGACATCATCCCCATGCAGAAAAAGGCCCGGGGCTGGGACAAGGGCTTTATCGCGGTAAAACCCAACTGCTCGATACAGAGCTACATGATCCCCCTGCACGCCCTCGCGCAGGCAGGGTACCCGGCGCAGCGGCTCATCGTTACCACCATGCAGGCGGTTTCCGGCGCGGGCTACCCCGGCGTGCCAAGCCTCGACATCATCGACAACATCGTCCCCTACATCGGCGGCGAGGAGGAAAAGTCCGAAACGGAGCCGCTGAAAATCTTTGGGACGATTGCTGACGGCGTGTTCAAAAACGCGGATCTGCCGAAAATTTCCGCGGCCTGCAACCGGGTGCCGGTTGTTGACGGGCATATCGCCTGCGTCAGCCTGGAGTTCGGCGAGAAAAAACCTTCTATCGACGAGATAAAAAACATCTGGGCAACGTTTCAGGCGCTGCCCCAACAGATGGATTTTCCCTCGGCACCCAAGCCGCCGATTGTCTACCGGGAAGAGGACAACCGTCCCCAGCCCCGCAAGGACCGCGACGTTGGCGGGGCGATGGCGGTGGTGATCGGCAGGCTACGCCCCTGCAAGGTGTTCGACATCCGCTTCACCGCATTTTCGCATAACACGGTGCGGGGCGCGGCGGGCGGCGGCATTCTCAACGCGGAACTGCTGAAGCACAAGGGGTATTTGGGTTAATGGAGATTATATGAGCGAAAAACATTTCCCCCTGACCAGGGCCGATCTTGAACGGCTGGCGCAAACTTACCCAACACCCTTTTACCTTTACGACGAGCGGGGCATTGTCGAAAACGCCCGCAGGATTAAAGCGGCGTTTTCGGTTTTTCCCGGCTACAAACAGCACTTTGCGGTAAAGGCCCTGCCCAATCCCTTCATCCTCAAACTGCTCGCCGCCGAGGGCCTTGGCGCGGACTGCTCAAGTTATGCGGAATTGCTCCTCGCGCAAATGGCGGGCATAGCGGGCGAGGACATCATGTTCTCCTCCAACGAAACCCCGGCGCGGGAGTACGAACTGGCAAAGCAGCTTGGCGCGGTGATCAATCTGGACGATTACACCCACATCGAATTTCTGGAAAAGACCGCCGGATTGCCCCGGCTTATTTCCTGCCGCTACAACCCCGGCCCGCTCAAGGAGGGCAACGCGATCATCGGCAAGCCGGAGGAGGCAAAGTACGGCTTTACCCGCGAGCAGCTTATCGACGGCTACAAACTGCTCAAGGCAAAAGGCGTGTCGCGTTTTGGCCTGCACGTCATGGTCGCTTCCAACGAACTCAGCCTGGACTACCATCTTGAGACCGGCAAACTCCTTTTTGAGCTTGCTATGGAAATAAAGGCAAAGTGCGGCGTCAGCCTTGAGTTCGTTAACCTCGGCGGCGGCCTGGGGATTCCCTACCGGCCCGAGCAGGCGGCGGTAAGCTGGGAAGCCCTCGCCAGCGGTTTGCGAAAGCTCTACGATGAAATCATTGTGAAGGGCGGGCTTGACGGCATGGCAATTCACACCGAGTACGGGCGGCCAATTACCGGGCCCTACGGCTGGCTGGTGGCGCGGGCGATTCACAAAAAGGAAATTTACCGCAATTACATCGGCCTTGACGCATGCATGGCCGACCTTATGCGCCCCGCCCTGTACGGCGCGTATCATCACATCACCATACCGGGAAAGGAAACCGCCCCGTTAAGCGAAACCTATGACGTTGTGGGAAGCCTCTGCGAGAACAACGACAAGTTTGCCATACAGCGCAAACTGCCGAAGATCAAAACCTCAGCGGAAGCCCTGATAAAAACCGCCGCCCCAGTCCCCGATCCCCCGTCCCCGATCCCCAGTCCCCAGTCCCCACTCCCCCCCCCCGGCGACTTTGTGGGGGTCCACGACGCGGGGGCGCACGGCAGGGCGGTGGGCTTCAACTACAACGGCAAGCTCCGTTGCGGCGAACTGCTGTTGCGGCAGGACGGATCGGTCGTGCAGATACGCCGGGCGGAAACCGTGGAAGATTATTTTGCGACGCTTGACATAGCAAGCCTGAAAAATTTTTGTTAATAAGGAAAGAACAATGCGACGAAACCCTTGTATAGCCAACATAAGAGCCGGATACCTTTTCCCCGAAATCGCCAAGCGGCGGCGGGAATACGCTACTGCCCATCCAGATGCAAAGATCATCAGCCTGGGGGTGGGGAACACCACCGAGCCGATTCTGCCCCACATCAACGACGGGCTTGTGGACGGGGCAAGGCGGCTTGGCACCGTGGAAGGCTACTCTGGCTATCAGGACGAGGGGCTGCTTGAACTGCGGCAGAGAATATCGGCGGTGTTTTACGGCGGCAAATTTACCGCAAATGAAATTTTTATTTCCGACGGGGCCAAGTGCGACATCGGCAGATTGCAGTTGCTGTTCGGCGCGGGAACCAAAGCGGTGGTTCAGGACCCCTCGTACCCCGTATACGTTGACGGCTCTGTGATGGTAGGCGCCGCCGGTGGTGCGGCAAAAAGCGGCTACGAGGGCATCGTCTACCTCCCCTGCACGGCGGCAAACGGCTACTTCCCCGACCTTTCGCTGATCCCCCCGAAAAGCCTTGTCTATTTCTGTTCGCCGAACAACCCCACCGGCGCGGTTGCTACCAGGGAACAGCTTACCGCACTGGTGCAAGCGGCCACCGAAAAAGGTGCAATCATTATCTTTGACGCGGCGTACAGCGAATTCATCCGCGACCCGGCGCTTCCCAAAAGCATTTTTGAAATTGAAGGTGCGCGGCACTGCGCCATCGAGGTTAACTCGTTTTCCAAAACCGCCGGTTTTACCGGTGTGCGTTTGGGCTGGACGGTGGTTCCGGCGGAACTGCGCTACGAATCGGGCGAAAGCGTCAACGCTGACTGGGACCGTGTTTGCGCGACGATTTTCAACGGCGCTTCCAACATCGCCCAGGCTGGCGGGCTTGCCGCGCTGGGCGACGAGGGCCTCAAGGAAATTCGCAGTCTTACCGATTTTTACCTGGGCAACGCCCGCCTGATCCGCGAGGCCCTGCACGGACTGGGCATAAACTGCGTGGGCGGGGACAACTCGCCGTACATCTGGGCCCATTTTCCGGGCAGGGATAGCTGGGAAGTTTTCTCCGAAATCCTTGAAAAGTGCCAGGTGGTGACAACCCCCGGCGCGGGGTTTGGCCCGGCGGGCGATGGCTACGTCAGGTTTTCCGCCTTTGGCCACCGCGCCGACGTGGAGGAAGCCTGCCAGAGACTGCGGCGGTGCCTTTGATAGGGGAATTTTATGCTAGAGTTGTTCGGAAACTTCAGTTTCTGGACAACTTCCTCCAAAAATCCGCTATTTTGATAACCGCATAGCCTCCCATAACGGCAAAAACCTAAAACCGCTGTTGCGGCACCCAAAACCATGCCGAATCGCTGTTGGGGCATGCAAAATTCCCCGGATTCCAGGAAGGAGGTGCCAATCGGCGTTCTCGCTTTCGTTCGCGTGCTTGTTGTGTAAAACCCCCTGATTTCACTTGAAAGGTTACCGTAGGCGTGGTATAATGGAACGCAGGGCGTAGCCCCGAAAACTCCGAACAAGGAGACAAGAAGTTTAAAGGAGATGTCTATGAAAAAGATCAACTTCGCGGCGGCAGCCGTACTGCTGGCGGCGATACTGGCAGCCTGCAACGCGTTCCCTCCCGATGAGGTGGGTAACCCGCCAGTGTATTACGATGACAATGGCCGACAATTGGTGGAGGTGTCCATCGGAGCTGTAGGGGCCGCCCGTTCCCTTGTTGCCACCGCGGCGCCGGGCAACGCCTATTACTTTGAAGTGGTATTCTATGATGTGGTCAACACAAAGTACTACCGTAGGGCATGGATGCGGACACCAGATCCGGTTACTATAAGAATCCCGCCGCTTAAGTATAACAACGACTTGGAGGGCAAAGCGGTGTTGTTTGCCGGAGCAAAAGTCAACGGGGTTAATGTCCTCCTTGCCATCGGTAAAATATCTACTGGTACCGCCAATGTTACCGCCAGCACCACCAGCATAACCTTTGAGATGTCCGCGTTAAACGCCGTGCTGGATGCAAATGACTGGGCTTCTTGCCCGCTTGAATTTACCTCCGGTAGTAGCCAGCTGGGGCATAAGACTTTCTCATCAGAAAGCCTTCCGATTTTTGAACTTGACTCAGATGAGACGATAGTAGCCACGTATACCATTGGTCTTGTAGGAACGGTAACTTCCTGGGCTCCGTTTGCCGGCCTGGTAGTACTGAGAGATTTCGGCACAGTATCTATACAAGGGGCCACAGACTTGGCAATAGCCACCGGCCACCGGGATTTAACCTCCGACATAAACTCGACAATCGACAATGTCACCCCAGACAACAGTTCACCTCCCATTTCCTTTGGTGGTACAATCGGGTTTGAGTTTGATACAGCAACTGCCAGTGGCCTGGCCCTGCTTACCTTTAGTTTCCCGGTTAGCGCCATTGCCACGGACACGTTAGCAATTACTCCTGAACCCTGGGTCATTCGGAACGGGTTCTACAATGCCCTCGGCGACATTGACAACGGCTCGGGAACTTCCCTCAACGGCGGTATCCTGCTTGGCATAGGCGAATATGATTCTCCCAATGATGGCAATGTTGGGGTCACCATTGGGAACGACCTGTACCCGTAGCTAACGTGTTGTTCTGGTAAGGCATTTGCATCGGGGCACATACCCGCACACCCCAAAGGGTGGGGGGATGTGCCTCTTGCATACTCTTAAAAACTAAACAAGGATGGGCGGTATGCGCCGGTATCTGTTAAGGTTTCTTGTTGTTATAGCTGTTACGTTTACAGCCGGGGGTTGCGTCTCCCCAATAGGGAGCATCGGCGATTTTAAATACGATGCCTTTTGGGTTGTGCCAAAGCGCATGACATACATGCTCAGCGACGGCTTCCGGCCACAAGACGATCTGTCGGCGTTCGCCTCTTTTCAAGGCGCGGTAGATTCCGTCCCCATAAACCAGGTTAGCGTCTCTATCTCCGAGGCCCCCGGCACCCCTTCTGCCATCTGGACCACTGTCCATTCGGATGGCTTATTTAGTTTTTATGGCGGAACCAGCGGGGAAAAAGGCATCAGGGTAGTGTACACCACCCACACCGCCGAGTATTCGATTATGGTACTCGGCTCGTCAGACGGGAATGGTAATGGGAACGGGAACGGAAACGGGTATGGGTATGGAAACGGAGATGGCAACAGTACGGGAGTAATAATAGACTGGGGCGGCATTGGCCAAAACCCATAACGCTTGCGGTGAAAAATGAGGATTTGCGCTGTATTGGTGTTGCTGCTTGGTGCCGCTTTTTCCCTGCCTGCACAAAGCCCCAAAGATGTTTCTGTGTTTATCCCGCCGGTAAGCGGGACCGGCATTACGCCGGAGGATAACGCCTTTTTTTTCGATGTCCTGGCCAGGGAGGTCGGGGCCTGGGATTTCATGCTGGCGCAAGCGCCGAATGAAGCGGACTACGTCCTGGTGTCTTCAATCGTGCCTCCCCACATGGCTGACGAGGGTATCGCGGCGCAGGAAACCGGGGACGATTACTACCTGTATGCGGCCCTGGAAGACAAATCCGGCACGGTACTGTATGCGCAGAATTTTTACTACGGGACTACGGAAGAAATAACCAGGTACATGCCGGGCATTTTGCGTGATTTTATTTCCAATGTCGTTGCCATGCTTTTCCCGGCCCCCGGCGAGAAAATCGAAGTTATCAGGGTGGTCGAACAGAGGCCGCCTGAGCGCAAGGTTGACCCCAACGCCTGGCGCAACAAGCGGTGGTATATAGGCATTGGCGCTTTCTGGAACCCCCGGCTGTATCAGGGCTCAAGGCTGTCGAGCAACCTTTTCAATTTCGGCCTCGGCTTTTCGGCGGAATTTTACCTCCTGCAATTCCTGGCCCTGGGATCGGGCGTGGAGCTGGCGACTGACTGGGTCGTGGCTTCCCCCAGGGCCAGCGATGCCTACAGGAACATGATTGTGCAAATTCCCCTTTCGCTGAACTTTGCGTTAAAACCCGGCGACAAATACATGCACGAGCTTTACGGGGGCGCATACTTCAACATCCCGCTTTTTTCCGACACCACCGTTCCCCTGTTTTCATGGAAAGCCGGTTTTCAGTTCGGCGTCAAGGCCGGCCAGGGCATTGCCTTTGCCGATGCCCGGTTTTCGATGGACTTTGGCAAGGCCGGCCTGGACTCAGGCCGCCCGTCTGATACGCGCCAGTACACCCGGTACATGGCGTACCTCGGCATAGGTTACAAATACGGCTTTAGGGATATAAAGTAGCGGTTCCAAAATCCGGCATTTTGGAACCGCCTCGATTGCTGGTTTGCGATGCCGGGTATTATCCCTTCACTTGACTTTCCAGCGGTTGTCGACACGCTCGAAGCGGTCGGAGGAAAGCGTAACCAGGCGGCCGTCGCTGCTGCTCATCTTTACGCGGCCAGAAACCATGTTCGCCTCGGTAACGGACCATAGCTCGTTTTCGTAGCCTACTTTGGCTCCTTCCTGGGGAATCTGGCGGACCTGCTCGCTGTAAAAGGCATGCTCGTAGGAAAGGCAGCAGAGCAGCCGCCCGCAGGGGCCGGAAATTTTCATTGAATTGAACGAAAGGTTCTGATCCTTCGCCATCTTGATCGACACCGGCTTGAGCTTGTCGGAGACTGTGTGGCAGCAGTAGCCCCGCCCGCAGACACCGAGGCCGCTGACCACCCTCGCCTCGTCGCGCACCCCGATCTGCCGCAGTTCGATGCGGGTTTTGAAGACGCTGACCAGGTCCTTCACCAGTTCCCGGAAATCCACGCGGTTTTCGGCGGTGAAGAAAAACAGTATCTTGGGCTCCTCAAGCAGGTAATGGACGCGAACCAGTTTCATCTCCAGCCGGTGGCTCCCGATTTTTTCCCTGCATATCCTGAACGCTTCCTCTTCCAGGCCGCGGTTGTGCTGGGACTTATCAAGGTCTTCCTTTGTCGCCGAGCGCTCGATCCATACGATGTCGGAGGCATCGTGCTTGCCGCGAACCGGCCCTATCACCTGCGCCAGGTCCTTGCCGTAGCGCGTTGGCACTATCACCATGGAACCGGGGGCAAGGAGGTCGTTGCGGTAGATTGCAAGAAACGTTTCGTGGGAATATGAAAGCCGCAGCCGGTAGATGGGCGTGTCGGGGGCGATAGACCCAAGCCCCTTGCTGGCGATGACGCTGGTCTCGCGCTCCTCGGGCCTGTCCTCAAGCTCGGAAATATCCTCGTCTTCAAAATCGCTCATGGCTATCCTTATTGCAACAAGTCTATCAAAAGTCCTTTTATTTCCTCAAGGCGGGAGGCAAGCTCCAACTGGGGCATCTGGCTGGAAAGAAGCATTGCCGCCATGTCCTCCAGCTTTTTGTCGATAACCTGGATTTTCGTGTAGGTGAGCCGGTTCATCGCCTCGGGGGTATCGCGGGGGCCGTTATAGCCGCCCCTGAATTTCCTGGGGATGCCGGTCTCGTGATCCAGGCTGTAGCAGTTTTCCACCACGTAATGCATAAAATTGCGGACCGCCTGCTTGTAGCGGATGATCTCGTCGGGAAGGGGCCGGTTCCGCAGGCCGTCCCCGGCGCTGCGAACCTCGTCCATCAGGAAATTCAGGGTTTCCTCGGACACCGGCAGATCGGCAAGCGGGCCAAGCTCCCCGGCGGTATTGCCCCGGATTTTGTCAAAAATGCGGGAAAACTCGGTTTTGCCGGCTCCTTTCAGCCCGGGCCTGGCGGCCCTGGTTTTCTTGTCGTCTTTTACCTGGGAATAGGCCGACGGGTTCATATAGAAGGACGGAACGTCGGTATCGACTTTTGCCATCGCCTAGGCCTCCGCCCTCCGGGAAAAAACGGGCAGCGCGGATTTCACGCCCTGCGCGTCGCGGTACTCGCTGACCGCGTATTCCCAGCCAGCCTCGTCGGGGCATACCAGCACCCTGCCGTGGATAAGGCAGCCCTCGTTCGCCTGTATCCGGCGGGTAATGATGTCGCCCAGCACCAGCGCGGTGGAGAGTATCACCAGCGATTCCCCGGCTATCACGTTGCCGCACACCACCCCGCCTATGGTAATCGCCGTGCCGCTGACGTCGCTCTTCATCCGCGCCCGCTCGCCGATCACCACCCTGCCGGAGGCCTTGACGTTCCCCGTGATGCTGCCGTCGATGCGGGTAAAGCCCCCCGTCTCGATGTCCCCCTTCAGGCTGGTCTTGGGGCCGATGATGGTGTTGACGGAGAAATCATCGTGCTTGCCGGATGGCATAGGCGGCTTCTTTCAACGCCCCTGCCTGGCGATGCTGGAACGAATCGTGATGTACTTGTAGGGATCGACGACATCCGACCCTATGTGGACCTCGTAATGCAGGTGCGGGCCGGTCGAAAGGCCGGTATTGCCGATATAGCCGATAACGTCGCCCTGCTGCACCCTCTGCCCCAGCCTGACCCTGGACGAGAGCAGGTGGGCGTACCGGGTGTAGTAGCCGTGCTTGTGCCTGATGATCACGTAGTTGCCAAAGTCCTCGGTGTAGTCGATGGTGACCACCTGCCCGTCGGCGGAGGAGACAACCGGGTCGCCGGATCGGTAGGTGGAAATGTCGATCCCCTTGTGGATGTAGTACTGCCCGCTGAAGGGATTGATGTTCTGCCCAAAGTACATCGATATGTGCCCAAGGCCGCCCTTGATGGGCCAGATGCTGGGTATCTCGGTAAGCAGGGTGCTCTGGGAATTCAGTATGGTGCCGATTTCCCTGACCGGCTCCGCCACCGACGCAAGGTAGGCGGAAAGCTGCCTGATGTCGTCAACCTCCTGCAGCGTGTCCTGCGGGGTTTCCCGAATGTTGAAAAAAGACCCTAAGTCGCCCCCTGAGGCCGGGGACCTTTGGGCATTGAAGTCAGAGCCAAGGGAGGAAAGGGCGCCGGAAAGGGCGCTCTCAAAACCCCGCGCCTCCCGCAGCAGCATCGTCGTTTCGTCGCGCAACTGGTCAAGGCTTGCCTGGATGTCCTGAAGGCGGCTGTCCTTACTGACAAGCATGGCGCGGGCCGAATTGTACGAGGCTCCGTACCAGAAAAAAGCCCCAACGATGCCCGTCATGACCAGGAAAAAGCACAGCATTGAAAGGACGGTGACATGGAGATTGTAGACCTTTTTTTCCGAGTGGGGGACAAAGACAACGGTATAGCGCCGGGTAAAGAAGCGCCCCGCTCCACGCAGGGCTTTTGCCATCCCCCGCCCCGCTACAGCAGCGGCACGCTTAACCTTCCTGACAGCGCCGTTTTCAAGGCGCTTATACTCGTGGACCGAGGCCATACTTAAAATATCGCCCATATTACAGAAAATGTCAAGCTAATTACGCCAGCTATTTGCACCAGGCCTTGGCCGTAGGTTAACATAATACCAAATTTCATCACGAAAAGACGCGGGGCGCGGGGAAAGGCAGGAATTTTGAGGATTTTCCCTTAAAACTTCGCTCCGGGAACCGAAAGTTTGATACGCCTTGAGAGGTATTTTCGGGATAGGTTAACGCCGGTGGCTATTGCCCCGCTATTTTGAGTGTTCTGCCGGGCGGGCGGGGCGTATCACCGGCTCCTGCGGGTCTTTGCGGGAGAACGTGCAGGCCCGGTGGGCGGCATCTTCGGGAAGCGTTGCGAAAGAGCAGTAGTCCTTCATTTCGATTTCGTCCACCAGCCGCCCGGGAACGCCGCCGGCACGCATCAACAGCGCCGCTATGTCCCTCGCCCCCGCCCCGTGCTGCCGCCCCTGGCCAACGTACACCCGCACATATTCCCCCGCGCCGCCCGATTCCCGGTACTGGCCCCGGCCGGGGCGAGCCCGTTTGCCTGCGGGACCGTGCTGTGCGCCGCGAACCGGCAAATGTCCCCGCCGTCGCTCGTCCCTGAATCTGCCGGTTTTGCCCAAGCCCTTGGCAGCCTCGTTGAAGTCTTCCTCGGCGAACTCGGTTATCGGGCTGTAGCGCGCCGGATCGAAAAGGTTGCCGTAACTGAGCGACACCAGCGCCTCGACCGCCCGCTCCGGTCCCAGCCGCTCGATGAGGTTGCGGCAGACCTTGGCAAGGAAGGGAGAAGCGGAAACGGCGCTGTCTTCCATATCCACGGGCGCTTGCCCGGCTTCCGCATCGTCAAGGGGCGCGGAGGGCGGGACAAGGTTCTCTTCGGGCAAGGCGGCGACCACTGCGGCGGTAATCCGGCGGCGCAGCGATTTCATCACTGACTTTACCGAGGGAACTTTCAGCCAGAGGACGCCGCTCCCCAGATTTTTTTCCATCATCCGCGAAATCTGGTGTATCCTACCCCGGTCGCCGGGCGTGGCAAGGCTTATGGCAACGCCCCGCCGCCCCGCTCTGGCAGTCCTGCCGATGCGGTGCACATAGGTTTCCCGGTCGCCGGGGAGGTCCCAGTTGATAACGTGGCTGAGGCTTTCGATGTCGAGCCCCCGCGCCGCCACGTCGGTGGCAACGAGGATCGCCGGTTTGCTGCTCGCCCCGGCGGAATCGGCGATGGCCTTGCGGTGCAGGCGGAAACGCCGCAGTGTGCGCTCGCGGATTTCCTGCGAAAGGTCGCCGTGTATCGCCTCGGCGGGATAGCCCGCCTCAACCAGCCGCCGCGCCAGCTCGTCGGTTTCCACCTTGGTGGCGCAGAAAATCAGCCCGTAAAATTCCGCCGCGCTGTCGATGATCCGCCGCAGGGCTTCCAGTTTGTCCTCGCGCCTGACGATTACGCAGAACTGGTCTATCAGGGGTTTTTCGTCCTCCGGCGCTGCGTCCACGATAATTTCAGCATCGCCGATGTGCCTGCGGATAACCTTGAGTATCTGATCGGGCATGGTGGCGGAGAACAGGGCGATGTGCAGGGCGCTTCCCGCCTCGGATCGCTTGCGCTCCCGCTCGTCGTTTTTGATCACGGAGAGGATTTTTTCCACGTCCTCGAAAAAGCCCATGTCGAGCATCTCGTCGGCCTCGTCCAGGATGAACCAGTCCACCGCAGAGAGATCAAGCGACTTGCGTTCCATCAGATCCATGACCCGGCCGGGGGTTCCCACGACAATTTCCGTCCCCCGCCGCAAATCGAGTATCTGGTTTCTGATTGACGCGCCGCCGTAGACCGCCGTTACCCGGGGGTAGTGGCCGGTAACCAGCGAGGCGATTTCCTTGGAGACCTGAAGGGCAAGCTCCCGCGTGGGGGCAAGGATAAGGGCGCGGGGGGTGTGGCTCGCCTGGCCAAGCCGCTCGATGAGGGGAATGCCAAAGGCGGCGGTTTTGCCCGTACCCGTGCGGGCCTTGACGATGCAGTGCCCCTCGTCGGCAAGCAGCCGTGGCAGGGCGATACCCTGTATCGAACTGGGGGCGGTCCAGCCCTTGCGGGCAATAGCCGACAGCATGGCATCGGACAGCCCAAATGAGGAAAAAGGATGTTCTTCGTCTATAGTCATAATGTTAATCGATACGTTATTGTTCATGCTACGGCTTTACGGGACGATTGTCAATGTGTGCGGGAATGCCCTTTTGCATGTATTGACGTATACGGATAAATTTTGTAAACCATACGTATAGAGGTGTTCGCGGTACATTGTACACGGTACATTGTATTTACAAGCGAGTAGGACTATGAAATGGAATTAAGAGATTTGATGAATGAAAATCCAGAATGGTGACAATGTGTTGTTGGATTTTTTATCATGGTTTTTGGTATAGTGATAATAAATGTGGGTATTATGGATTAGACATGAAATGAACGGGATTGAATATGATGATGATACAAAAAAAATATTTTTATAGTAACTTGTATTATTGGAATAGTCTTTTATGTTATTAGCATTATCAACCGGGTAACGTAGAGATGATATCAAATTTGAGGAATTGAAAATGAATGTAATACATCATATTACTTTTAATACAAATCACGGTCGTTTTGCGTCTGAGTATTTTGAGAAAATTGGAATTATTGACCCGGCAATATATATTTAAACTTAAGCGGCATATTGTATTGCCGGATCTTTGAAATATTTCACGATTCGCTCTGGTGTTTGTTTCAGCATCTGCATATGTTCTTCAGCC
>JAISSG010000135.1 GCA_031273185.1 Treponema sp.
CTCGACCGCCAACGCCACAACGGAGTAGGGCTGAGACGGCTCGGCTTCATCGAAGCCGCCTTCCGCCTGTCAAGCAAATTTCCGCAATACTTCCCCCACTGGCTCAACCCGCTAGGGGCCATCTGGCGGCTTTTTTATTTTGGGAAGGAGAAGAAATGTTAGGTACGATAAGAACCGCTTTATACGCTCAACTTGGCTTTTCGGGGCTTCCCAAACCTCTGCGGCGGCGGTAAAATCAATGCCCGCCAATTCGCGCAGCCGTTCCACGCCCCCGATTTGCGCTATCTCGACTATCAAGGCAACGCGGGGGCTTGCCTTGTGGCATTGATACTCTTTACTATTACCGTATGAAACGAATCGCCTCCCTTTTTGCAGTAGCGGTGGTCTGCGCAGGGCTTTTTTCCTGCGCGTCGTCGCCTTCCCGCGGCCAGCCCGGCTCTTCCGTCTGGGAAGTCAGCAAGGACGGCAACGCCCTGTTTCTGGGCGGAAGCATACACATTTTGCGGGACACCGATTACCCGCTGCCAAAGGAATTCGACCGGGCCTTTTCGCGGTCGGCGGCGCTGGTGCTGGAAACCGACGTTGAGCAAATGGCGGACGAAAGCGTCAACCAGTACCTGATGGCCAAAGTGACCCTGCCCGACGGCCAAACGCTGCAAACGATCCTGGACGCGGATGCCTACGAGGCGCTTGAGGCAAAATTCGGCGAATACGGTATCCCGATAAGCCTCATTGCCAAGTTCAAGCCCTCGATGGCGATACTCATGCTGACCACGCTGCAAATTCAGAAATTCGGATTTGTGCAGCAAGGCGTTGACGCGCATTACCTGCAAAAAGCGAAGGACAAAGGAAAAGCCATATATTACCTTGAAACGATGCAGGACCAAATTGACATGATTGCCACGATGGGCGACGGGTACGAAAGCGATTATGTGCGATACTCCCTGCAAGACATGGAAGACACCGAAACGAGGCTTGCGGAGCTTCTTGCTTAATGGAAGGCAGGCGACTCGTCAAACATGGAAGCGACGTTAACGGAAATGAAGGAACAGTGGCCTGCTCTGTACAGTACCCTGGTGGCAAACAGGAACGCCGCATGGATGCCGCATATTACAAAATACCTGGACTCCGGGCAGGTTTTCTTTGTCATCGTCGGTCTTGGCCACCTGCACGGGCCGGACGGCCTCTTGCGGCAACTGGAGGATTCAGGCTATGCCGTCGAGCAGGTTAACCGAAGGCGTTAGCCGCTATAAGTCCGATGTTCTGCCGCAGCCAAAAGGAGGCTTGCAATGGGTTCGTGTTTTAATCCCCGGGAACTCTCGGATTTTGCGCGGTACTACGGTTTTCATTACGACAGCCTCGATCCCATGTCCCTGGTCAGGGAGATACTTATCGACATGGAGCGCGGGCTGGAGGGCCTTGGCTCCAGCCTGCCCATGATACCCTCGTACATCACGCCCATGTCGGAAGCGCTGCCGGGGAAAACCGTGCTGGCGCTGGACGCGGGGGGGACCAACCTGCGCGCCAGCCTGGTGCGCTTTGACGGGCAGGGCAGGGCCTCGGCGGAAAGGACGGAAAAACACCCCATGCCCGGCACCAGGGGCAGGGTAAGCGCCGGGCAGTTTTTCGACGAGATCGCCGGGGCTGTGCTGCCCGTGCTGTCTGGCGAGACGGGCGTTGGGGGAATCGGTTTTACCTTCTCGTACCCGATGGAAATGCAACCCAACGCCGACGGCATACTGACGGCGTTCAGCAAAGAGGTTGACGCGCCCGATGTCGTGGGGAAGGCCATCGGCGCGGGCCTGCGGGAAGCCCTGGCGGGCAAAGGCTGCGCGTACGACGGCCCCATCGTCCTGCTGAACGACACGGTGGCGACCCTGCTTTCCGGCCTCGCGGCCATACCGGCGGACGGGGGATCGGCGGAAAGCAAAAACGCCTACGGCTTTGCCGGCGGGCCGGTAATCGGCTTCATACAGGGGACCGGCTTCAATACGGCCTACCCCGAGACCAGCATCCCCAAGATCGGCTTTGAGTCGAAAGACGCGCCCCAGATCGTTGCCTGCGAGACCGGCACGTTCAACCTTCGCTACCGTGGCCCGCTCGACCGGGAATACGACAGCGGCACCAAAAACCCCGGCGCGTACACGCTGGAGAAAACGACCGCCGGCGCGTACCTCGGCCCGCTGACCCTGCACATCCTCAAGCAGGCGGTAATAGACAAGGTGATCAGGTTCAGAAAGTCCGCCGATCTGCTGGCGATGCCCCGGCTTGGGACCAGCGTCCTCAACGAATTCATGCTATCGCCTCTGGCCGCGGAAGGCCCCCTTGGTTCCCTTTTCGGCCTGGACGAGGGCGACGCGCTTGCCGCCGTGCAGTACCTTGCCTCGATTGTCACGGAGCGGGGCGCGCTGTTCGCTGCGGCGGTGCTGGCCGCCACGGTGGAGCGGATGCAGGCGGGCTGCGAGCCGTATTCCCCGGTTCGCATCGCCGTCGATGGAACCACCTACATGATGTACAAGGGGATGCGCCGGGCCCTTGAAGCCTGGCTGCACATGATGCTTATCAAGGAAAAGCCCCGGCCCTACGTAATCTCCCCGGTGGAGCAGGCCAGCCTCTTTGGCGCGGCGGTCGCGGCCAGCGGCGGGCGGCGGTAAGCTTCGCGCCCCTGCGGGAGGCCATTCTTCAGGAAATCTCAGTTTCTTAGCGTGTCGGGGTAAACGTGGTGGAGGTCCCGGCCTGGGCTTCCCTCGCTTGCGGCGGGGCTGGCGTCAAGCAGGCGGGTAAGCTCGTGCAGCTCGGGGCGGTACTCGAAATGCATGTTGTCGTACACCGGCCATTTGCCGCCCCAGATAAAGCCCTCCTTCTCAAACGCCTCGATCACCTGGCCGGGAGGGTTCCAGCGGCTTTCCAGGGGGACAAGCATCCAGTCGTCGTTCCGCCCCATCTCCCACAGCCAGTAGATCGCCTTCCCCCCCAGCCTTCTCGGCTGTATGTCAACGGCAAGGCCCCAGCTATGGTAGCTCATCCGCTGGGTCCCGGCGATCTGCCTCCAGCTATACCCCTCGATGCTTCTTATCGAGGCGATAAAGGACCTTCCCCCCTCCCATTGCCGGATCGCGGCCTCAACCCGGCCAAGCGGCCCGGCAATGTCCCGGTGGACGGTGACTTTTTCGCCAAGGAAATCGATTCGCTCAAGCAGCCCCTCGATTTCCCGGCGCTCAAGGCCGCCGTACAATGCCGCGTGAAACGCCCGGCTGTTGTCCTTCCGCTCGCGCCGGGCCTCGCTCGACCCCCGCGCCCTAAGCGCCTCGATGTACTGCGGCGGGTAGGAGTCCGGCGGGGCAACCCTGGCGGGGACCGGGTAAAAGGCATAGGCGCCGTAGGAATCGGCTTTGTCCATTTCGGCGCGGGGGAGAAGGCGGCCCCCGGCCCAAAAGAAGGCCTCGCCCCCGACGGTAACGACCCAGTCGTTATCGATGAACGCGACGGAGTCGATCTTGCCGGGGAAGGCCCTCTGGAGCGCGCGGAGCGCCAGCTCGCCGCCCGCCGCCCCGCCGGCTGGCTGGGCAAACGCCTGCGCGCATGACAAGAGCAGGAATAGGGCTATGCGTAATTTTATCATACAAACGAAAAAGCGCTGTAGTACACGGTTTTGTCTTTTTCCCCCTTGGCGCTCAAAAGCGAATCCGACGCAAGGCAGGGACGCGCAGCGTCTACCAGGCCGCTTTGCAGCAGCGCGGCGAACAACGTGCCGCCGCAGCTTGCGATGGCGCCATTTTGCAGGGCCATGCGCAATTCGCCAAGCCTCCCCTCCCTGAAAAGCCTGACGCACTCCCCTGCCATGCCCGCCGCCTCGTCCTCGACCCAGTGCGCCGTGAGGTTAAAGGAAACCACCAGCAGGGTGCCGTCCATTTCCTGCCCGAAGACCGCCCCCAGGGCGCTCGCAAGGGCGGGAACGTACCGCTTGCCGGGGCCTCCCATCAGAATGGGGACAATCGCCGCATCGGGAAAGCAGTATTTGACAAACGGCAGCAACACCTCGATGGAGTGCTCGTGCAGGTGGGGGATGTCGTCCTCCTCAAAAAGGGGGCTGTGCGACGCCAGCCGCTCGACGGATTGGCGGTCAACCGAAAGTTCCCCCAGCGGGGTTTGAAAAGAATGGGAATTTGAAAGGAAGAGGCCCCGCTCCCGGTTGTCGTGGACAGGCCCCATGATCACCACCCTCGACGGGATTTTCCTGCCGGCCCTGCCCCCCGCCGAGGCAAACGCGGCGCCCGCTAGGCTGCCGGAAATTTCCCACGCCCCGTGCGGCGCGACAATCGCCCGCGCCAGGCCGCCTTTTCCCCGCTCCAGCCCAATGCCCTTCATGTAGGCCAGCACGCCGGCCTTTTCCTCCGGATAAAACAACCCGTCAACAATCGGGGAGCGAAGGCGCTTTTCCAGGGAGATTATTTCTCTCACATGGTTAATTTTAGTATCCGGCAGGGCCGGGCGCAAGGGACAAAACTGATATTTTTGTGCATGGATGCAAGGAGGAATAGCAGGACAGGTCTCCATTATGCGAAAATTTGACAGGGCATAAGGGGGGCATTACAATTGAAATATAGGATCATACACTGGGGGTGCATATGAAAATCAATTTCAAGCTCACGCTGATTATGGTTGTATTGAGCATGGTCAGCATTGCCTCGGTCGGTGTTGTCCTGATTACCCGAGCCCGGTATAACATTGTCAGCCTTACAGACAAATACTCCCTCACCCTTACCAAGGAATCCGCCAATGAGATAAAAGCCTGCCTTGACAAGTACTGGAATATTACGGAAACCGTCGCCCAGACAATGGAACAGTACAGTTCCATGGTTGTGCAAAACCGGCGAAATATGCTCAATGTCATCCTTGAGGGCCTGGCCCGGTCAAACCCCGGTATTCTGGGAATGTGGTGCGTCTGGGAGCCGGACGTTCTGGAAGGCAATGACCAGCAATACCTGGGAACCAGGGGAACCAACGCCTCTGGCCGCTTTGCCCCATACTATTACTGGGACGGCGGGGTCGTTAAGCTGGAGGCCAGGGATAATTTTGACCAGCCGGGAGCGGGCAATTATTACCAGTTGCCAAAGAGAAACAACGCTACGACGATTTTGGATCCGTACACCCGCCAGGTAAGCGGAAAATCATCGCTGCTAACCACTATTAGTTCCCCCATACGCAATAACGGAAGGATTGTGGGTGTCGCGGGCCTTGACATTCTTTTGGATGAAGTCCAGCACATCACCCAAACCCTTAAGCCCTATCCCGATTCGCTCAGCGCGCTGTTCGCCAATGACGGTACCATCGCCGCGCATTTTGACCCAAGCCGCGCGGGTAAAAACATGCGGGACACCGAGCATGATGTCCTTGGGGCAAATCTTACCAGTTATATACAAATCGTCAAAGACGGGAAATCCTCTTACCTGGTGGTATCCAACGACATGCTGGGAACTATCATGATATATGGCATGCCCATTACAATCGGGACTTCCACAACCCCCTGGCATCTGGCGGCGGGAAACTTTAAAAAAACCGTTATGGCCCCGATGACCGACATGATGACCATATTCATTGTGGTTATCTCCGTGATGATTCCGCTTGTGGCTGTGGGAGCGATATTCCTGGACCGGTCCATCAGCAACCACATCGTCAAGGTAGCGAATACCCTCAAGGACATTTCCGAAGGCGAGGGAGACCTGACCAGGCAGATAAACCACGGTTCCAGGGACGAGATAGGCGATCTTTCCCGCTACTTCAACGAGACTTTGAAGAAAATCAGAAACCTGGTCGTCGATATCAAAAAGGAATCGACGGCATTATCCGGCATCGGCAACGACCTTTCCAACAACATGAACGCGACCGCCGCGGCGGTAAACGAGATCACCGCCAACATTGAGAGCATCAAGGGCCGCGTGATAAACCAGAGCGCCAGCGTGAGCGAGACGCACGCGACCATGGAGCAGCTTACGGTCAATATCAAAAAACTTGACGCCCATGTTGAAAACCAGACCACCAATGTATCCCGCGCTTCGTCCGCCATCGAGGAGATGGTGGCCAACATCCGGTCGGTTACCGAAACGCTCTTCAAGAACTCCGAGAACGTGAAGACCTTGCAGGAGGCCTCCGAAGTGGGGCGCACCGGGCTGCAGGACGTGGCGACGGACATCCAGGAAATCGCCCGCGAATCAGAGGGCCTTTTGGAGATCAACTCCGTAATGGAAAACATCGCCAGCCAGACCAACCTGCTTTCGATGAACGCGGCGATAGAGGCGGCCCACGCGGGCGAGGCCGGCAAAGGCTTTGCCGTAGTCGCCGACGAGATTCGCAAGCTGGCGGAAAATTCGAGCGCGCAGTCAAAGACAATCGGCACGGTACTGAAGAAGATAAAGGACTCCATCGACAAGATCACCAAGTCTACCGAAAACGTGCTCAACAAGTTTGAGGCCATCGACACAAGCGTCAGGATCGTGGCTGACCAAGAAGAAAACATCCGCAACGCGATGGAGGAGCAGGGAACGGGCAGCAAGCAGATACTTGACGGCATTGCCGAGGTGAACGAGATAACGCGGCAGGTAAAGAGCGGCTCCAATGAGATGCTCCAGGGGGCAAAGGAAGTGATACAGGAAAGCACCAACCTTGAGAAAGCGACACAGGAGATCACTTCCGGCATGAACGAGATGGTAAGCGGCACCAACCAGATCAACGTGGCGGTAAACCATGTGAACGAGCTTTCGGGCAAGAACCGGGAAGGCATTGCCACGTTAATCAAGGAAGTATCGCAGTTTAAGGTGTAGAAAGCGGCAGCATCGCCAGCTTGAGGAATTCGCGTCAGCGAATGACGAATATTTCGCCAAATCTTAGGCCCCCGTTCGTTGGTATTCGCGCAATTCGCTGACCCTTTTTTTTGGGTTTATGATGTTGCCAATAACATCCCGGGCTGCCGCTGGCATAGTACGACAAACGCATGAACATTTTAGCCCCTTGGAAACAAAGCCTGCGCCCGAGTACCATGCCGCCGCCATTTTCATGTGGGCCCCCGTAAAAATAACATCACAGATGCCGGGATAGGCAAGCGAGTTTTGTTGAATAATACGAAAAAAATGGGTATATTTGAATTGCTTGGGAAGCTCGGTCCCGGAACGGCTTTTGCCGGGAGAGGGTTTTCCGTGCGCCCGGACACGCGGCAACGAAGGAGTTTTTTTTGAAGGCAGTTGAACTTGCAAAAGCGTATGACCCCAAAACCTTTGAAAACCGGATATACGGCCTCTGGAAAGAGCAGGGGGCGTTCAAGCCTGAAGCCGCAAGAATGGAGGGGGCGACACCCTTTGTCGTGGTGATTCCCCCGCCCAATGTTACCGGGGTGCTGCACCTGGGGCACGGGCTGAACAACAGCCTCCAGGACATCGTTGTCCGCTACCATCGTATGCGCGGCGAGCCGACGCTGTGGGTGCCTGGCACCGATCACGCGGGCATCGCCACGCAGAACGTGGTGGAACGCAGGCTGAAAGAGCGGGGCACAAGCCGCCGCGAACTGGGCAGGGAAAAATTCCTTGAGGAGACCTGGAAGGTCAAGCACGAGCATCACGCCATTATTAGCGAGCAGCTTGCCCGTATCGGGGCCAGCGTTGACTGGGACCGGGAGCGCTTCACCCTTGACGAGGGCCTGGCCCGTGCCGTGCGCGAGGTCTTTGTCACCCTGTACGAGCGGGACTTATTGTATAAGGGAAACTACCTGGTGAACTGGTGCACGTCCTGCGGCACCGCCCTTGCCGACGACGAGGTCGATCACGAGGACACGCCGGGAAAAATGTATCATTTGCGGTATTTTATGGGGAATGGGGAACAGGGACTAGGGACTAGGGATTGTTCAACCCCCGATCCCCAGTCCCCAGTCCCCAGTCCCCAATTTGTTGAAATTGCCACCACGAGGCCCGAAACGCTGCTGGGCGATACGGCGGTGGCGGTTCACCCGGAGGACGAACGTTATGCGGGGTTGAAGGGCAAGACGGTACGTCTGCCACTGGCCGGGCGGGACATCCCCGTGGTGTTCGACACCTACGTTGACCGCGCCTTTGGAACCGGCGTGGTGAAAATCACCCCCGCCCATGACCCCAACGACTGGGAAGTCGCCAAACGCCACGACCTGCCGGTGCTCAACATACTCAACCCCGACGGTACCCTCAACGGCGAGGTTCCCGAAAAGTACCGGGGCATGACGGTGAAAAAGGCCCGCGCCGCAGTAGTGGAAGACCTCAAGGCCGGAGGCTGGTATGTGAAAGAAGAAGACATTCGCCACGCAGTGGGCCACTGCTACCGCTGCCACACGATAATAGAGCCGTTCCTCTCCGAGCAGTGGTTTGTCAGGATGAAGCCCCTGGCGGAAAAGGCGCTTGCCTCATGGCGGCGTGGGGAGATTGTTTTCTATCCGCAAAAATGGCAGTACACCTACCAGCACTGGATGGAGAACATACGCGACTGGTGCATCAGCCGCCAGCTTTGGTGGGGGCATCGCATCCCCGCCTGGGACTGCAAGGACTGCGGCAAAATCTCGGTGTCACGCAGCGACCTTACCGCCTGCCCCCACTGCGGCTCCGCCAACATCGAGCAGGACCCCGACGTGGTTGACACCTGGTTCTCAAGCTGGCTCTGGCCGTTCAGCACTTTAGGATGGGAGGGAACAGGGACTAGGGAACAAGAATCAGGGACTAGGGGTTGTTGTTCGAACAACGACACTACTTCCGAGTTGTACCCCGATAGTTCGAATTTCGATCCCCAGTCCCCAGTCCCCAGTCCCCAGTCCCCGCCCTCTAGTCCCCAGTCCGACTTCAACCGCTTTTACCCCACCACGGCGCTGGTAACCGCTTACGACATCATCTTTTTCTGGGTGTCGCGGATGATAATGGCGGGGCTTGAGTTTACCGGCAAGGCGCCGTTCCGCGACATTTACATTCACGGGCTGGTGCGGGACAAGCAGGGCCGCAAGATGAGCAAGAGCCTGGGCAACGGCCTTGACCCGCTGGAACTGGTAGACGAGTTCGGCGCGGACGCGCTCAAGTTCACCCTCGCCTTCATGTGCGCTCAGGGGCAGGACGTGCTGGTCGATAAGGAATCGTTTAAGATGGGTTCCAAATTTGCCAATAAAATTTGGAACGCCAGCCGCTTCATACTGATGAACCTGGAAGGCCGAAGCCTCGTGGAAAACCCCGCCCTCCTTCCCGTTGACCGCTGGATATACTCCCGCCTGAATAGCGCGGCCAAGGCGATGGAAGATGCGTTCCTCTCATACCGTTTTAACGATGCGGCGCAAACCGCCTACGAATATTTCTGGAACGATTTTTGCGACTGGTATGTCGAGGCCAGCAAGCTGTCGGTAAGAACCGGCGAGGACAGCGCCCACAACGCCGCCGAAAAAGACCGCGCCGCCACGGTGCTGCTCGACGTGCTGGCAGAATCGCTGCGGCTGCTGCACCCCCTGCTGCCCTTCGTCACCGAGGAGATCTACGGCAAGTTGCCCAACACCGACGGCCTTTTAATCACCGCGCCGTACCCCCGTTTCGCCGAGCAACGCCACGACCCCGAAGGGGAGCGCCATTTCGCCTTCCTCCAGGAACTTGTCCGCATGATCCGCACCCTCCGCAGCGAGTGCACCATCACCCCGGAAAAGAAACTTCGTGTTCTTGTCCACCCGTCCGGCGAACAGGAACCCGTGTTACACGACAACGGCGAGCTGGTCAAGCTCCTTGCTGGTATTGGGGAACTGGAAATAGAAATGGGGACTAGGGAACAAGAAACAGGGACTAGGGAACAGGGACTAGGGACTAGGGGTCGTTACTCGGACAATGATGTTGCTTCCGAGTCGTACCCCGGTAGTTCGAACTCCGATCCCCGATCCCCAGTCCCCGATCCCCAGTCCTCGATCCCCAGTCCCCAGTCCCCAGTCCCCAGTCCCCACCCCGGTGCCATCGGCCTTGCCGGTTCCGGTTTCGAGGCTTTTGTGTTTGTCGCCGAGGCGGTGGACGTTACGGCCCTCAAGCGCAAGTTCAACAAGGACCTTGAGCGCGACCGGGCCTTTATCGGGGGCCTGCGCTCAAAGCTGGCAAACGAGCAGTTTTTGAAAAACGCCCCGCCGGAGCTGGTGGCCGCCGAGAAGGCCAAGCTGGAAGAGGGCCTTGCCCGTATCGGCAAGATAGAATCGTACCTGCGTGATATGTAAGATGGAGAACCAATGACAACCGAGGAAATGTTCCGGCTGAGGGAGACTCACCTTGCCCCCTACATCCACCTTGCCACCGCCCTTATCGGCAAAAGCCGTTTCGGCGGCGGCAATATGTTCCGGCACCAGCTTGATACCATGGCGATCCTTGTTGACTACGGTTACATCGATTCGATCCTGCTCAAGGGTTCAATCGTCCACGATGTTCTCGAAGACCTTCCCGACTTTAACCACAACACGCTGCTTTCGATTGACTACGAGAGCCACCAGGTCTACGAGCTGGTCAAGGAAGTTACCCGGAACCCGGAGGAAAGCAAGGGGGAATTTCTTACCCGCATTCTTGAGACGGGATCGCATAACGCCAAGGTTCTGAAAGCCGCCGACCGAATCTCCAACATGATCAGCCTTGGCTTTGTCACTAACATGGAATTTATCAGCCGTTACGTCGAGGAGACCGAGCGCTACGTCTTTCCCATAGCGCAGGCGGTGAATATGTACATGGTGCAGGAACTGGGGACGCTGGTAGAGTCGCGGCGCAAGTTTGTCGCGGACTTTGCGAAGCTCAAGTCGGAAAAACAGCATGTCGATTCCGCCGATTTCGCTTAGCTATCCGGCTGGAAATTTCACCCCTTTTCCTCAAGCGCCTGCCATGCCATGCGGGCCGCTTCCTGCTGGGCGCTTTTCTTGTTCTGGCCCGTGCCCGGCCCGTACACGGAACCGCCCACGGCTACCTCCATCCAGAACATGCGCTCGTGCTCGGGGCCTGAACACTTGACCAGGCGGTACTGGGGATAGGCGTGGTAGGCGTGCTGGCAAAGTTCCTGCAGCAGCGACTTGTAGTCCCGGTGGTAATCGCCTTCCACAAGGCGGTCGATTTCGGGGGAGAAGTGGCGGCTGACAAAGGCAAACGCCGCCGGGTAGCCGGAGTCGAGGTACAGCGCGCCGATAAGGGCTTCCAGGGTGTCGGCGAGAATCGCCTTTTTGCCGCGCCCGCCGGAAAGGTCCTCACCCTTGCCCAGCAGCAGCATGGTGTCTATCTGCAAGCCCCTGGCGACGGCGGACAGCGTTTCCTCGGAGACGGCGGCGGCTTTTACTTTCGCAAGGTCGCCCTCGCTTTTTTCGGAGAATTTCTGGTACAGCAGGGTGGCGCAGGCCGCCCCCAGGATCGAATCGCCCAGGAACTCAAGCCGCTCGTTGTTCATGCGGCAGCCCGTCTCGTTGGATACTGATCGGTGGACAAAAGACAGGTTCAAAAGCGCGAGGCTCTTGAACCTGAATCCGGCGGCCTTCTGGAAAGCCGCCAACTGCTTCTTTCTCTCCGGATCTATGGCCGTACTTGGCCATGCCAGGCAATCAGCTCGGTTACTTTTGCTGGGACTTGATAAACTCGTAGGCGTCTTTTACCGTTTCGAATTCATTGGCCTTCTCGTCGGGAATGGAA
>JAISSG010000014.1 GCA_031273185.1 Treponema sp.
AGTATTCCCTTCATTTTTTCAAACGTGCCGGGCTTTACCCCATAAAGCCGCTTAAAAACAGCCTCAGGGCTGTTTGGATTGTATTTTTTCCCCTTTCCCATGCTTATAGTTTATCACATTATCTGGTTGTCGAACAAGTCTATTGCATCATCAATTGTTTTTCCTTGTGAAGTTATATTATTTTCAAGACAAGTAGCAACATACCATTCTTCTTCTTGTTCTATTTTTATTGTGCCTCTAAAAGTCATTTTATCCTCCATCAAAATAAGCCTGTCTTTATATTAATTGAAAATTGAAAAATGCCAAGCATAATTATGGGTAAATTTTATGTATCTTTCTTGCTTTATGTATATTTTTTTATACACCATATTCAAGAAACTTGCACATAACAAACGGTACGCGCTATGCCGCCCGTTCGCCATCGTATGCCCTGGAACGTTATGCGCGATGCCAGGCAACACGGTGCCTGGCAACACGGTGCCTTGAAAATTTTGCCGTATTGCCATAGACTTACAGTATGTGCGTAAAAAAACTATCGGCGCTCTTGCTGCTGGTTCTTGCCGCCAGCGCTTTTGGCGATCCCGCGGGCATCAGCTCGGGGCTGGATATTATCGTTGAGGAAAACTCCAGCGGCCTTACGATCGCCCGGTCAATTGGCAGCGCGGAGACCCTGGAAATACCTGAAATGATAGACGGCAAGCCGGTTACGGCCATCGGAAACGGGGCGTTTACCGGCAAGGGCCTGATTCGCGTGACCATTCCCGGCAGCGTCACCAGCATTGGCGACGGGGCCTTTTCGTTCAACAGCCTTGAGAATGTTGACGTTGGCGACAGCGTTGTCAGCATAGGCACGGGGGCCTTTACCGGCAACAAGCTGAGGTACGTCTCCCTTGGCAGTTCCGTCGCCAGCATAGGGAGGGGGGCGTTTTCCAACAACCGGATAGCTTCCGTTGAGCTTCCCGACGGCGTTACGGTCATCGGCGACTATGCTTTCTTCAATAACAGGATCAGGGAGATCGCCATTCCCTCAAGCGTCACCACGATAGGAGAGGGCGCCTTTTCCGGCAACCTCCTTGCGAGGATCGAGATCCCCGGCGGCGTGCAGGAGGTGAGGGGCGGGGCCTTCTACAACAACAGGATAACCAGCGTTACCATACCGTCCTCGCTGGAGACCCTGGGCAAAAGGGCCTTTGACATCCGCCCGCCCGACGGGCGCATCCGGGGCAACATCAATTACACCGACCCGAGCGGCAACCTGCTGCACACCTCGGCGAACGATTTTGACACGTACTTTGCTTCCACCGGCAGGAGGCCCGGCAGGTATACCCTCGCCGAGGGAAACTGGAACCTGGCCGAGTAAAATGGCAAATGGCTGAGAAACGATCTTCCGCCCTGCAAACGGTCCGGCGCCTGGCGATGGTTACCGTTGGCGCCGCGCTGATGGCCTTCAACATCAACACCTTTGTCCATGCCGGGGGGCTTATCCCCGGCGGCTTTACCGGGCTGACCCTGCTGATCCAGGAGCTGTTTTCGCGCTGCTTTGGCATCCACATTCCCTTCAGCATTGTCCTGTATACCCTGAACGCCGTGCCTGCGGCTGTCTGCTTTCGGTTTATCGGCAAGAAATTTGCCCTGTACTCGGTGCTGATGGTCATTTTAAGCGGCCTGATGACCGACCTTATGCCAAAGATGTTCATAGAAACCCTCCATCTCCACGACATCCTGCTTTCGGCGGTGTTCGGCGGCATTCTGAACGCGATTGCCATTGTTTTGTGCCTGTATGCCGGGGCCACCTCGGGCGGCACGGACTTTATTGCCATTTTTCTCTCCGAAAAGTACCGAAAAGACGCATGGAACTACATTTTTGCGGGAAACTGCGTCATCCTTGTCATCGCGGCCTGCCTTTTTCCCCTGGAAAGGGCCCTGTATTCGATAATTTTCCAGTTTACCGCCACGATGGCGCTCAATTCCCTGTACCGGGCGTACCAGCAGAAGACTTTGCTCATTATCACCACCCGGCCTATGGAAGTTTACAGGATTATCCGCGAAAAAACCCACCACGGGGTGACTTCGCTTGCCGGCATTGGCCTGTACAACATGGAGGAGCGCCAGCTTCTGTACTCGGTGGTCTACTCTACCGAGGTTGCCCCGGTGATCAAGGACATCCAGGTTGCCGACCCTGGCGCCTTCATCAACGTCATAAAAACCGAGCAAATAAACGGGAAATTTTTCAGGGAGCCCAAAGATTAGGCATTTCCCCCTTGCACATACCCCGTATATGGTGTATGGTGGCATTATAGCCGCTATATATGTGGTAGTGGGCGTAACGCCCCCTGCCTATGTGGGGTTTTGTCGGCGGCGGTTTAATCGGTAGTCAGTCCTGTTGAAGGGCGGGGAATAGGTAATGAAGATCAGGCGATTTTTCACGGAACGGCAGAACGGGCCGTACCACGGTATCGTGTGGGAGAGGCGGAAGAGCGAGATCCGCAACCCCGACGGCAAGGCCATTTTTTCAGAGGACACGGTCATCGTGCCGTCGTTCTGGAGCCAGATAGCCGCGGACATTATCGCGCAGAAGTATTTCCGCAAGGCCGGGGTCCCTGCGGGCAAAATGTACGAGTGGAAAAAGCATGCGCCGGAAACGGCAGATGACCCCGGCAGCGTCCTGCCGGATGACGGGGCCGAGCATGACGCCCGGCAGGTTTTCCACCGCCTTGCCTACACCTGGATGGACTGGGGCAAGCAAAAGGGTTATTTTGACGGCGAGGAAGACGAGCGGGCCTTTTACGACGAAACCTGCTACATGCTTGCCCGCCAGATTGCCGCGCCGAACAGCCCCCAGTGGTTCAACACCGGGCTGTACGCCGTGTACGGCATCGACGGCCCGGCGCAGGGGCACTGCTATTTCGATCCCGAAAAAAACGCTCTGGTAAAATCCGACAGCGCCTACAAGCGGCCCCAGCCCCATGCCTGCTTCATCCTTTCCGTCGAGGACGACCTGGTAAACGAGGGCGGCATCATGGACCTGGTGACGCGGGAGGCCCGGCTGTTCAAGTACGGCTCCGGCACCGGCTCCAACTTTTCAAAAATTCGCAGCGTGAACGAACGGCTCTCCGGCGGCGGCGTTTCGTCCGGCCTGCTTTCGTTCATGAAAATCCTGGATCGGTCCGCCTCGGCGATAAAATCCGGCGGCACCACCCGCCGCGCCGCGAAAATGGTAACACTGGATGCCGATCACCCCGACGTGGAAAAGTACGTTTCATGGAAGTCCGAGGAGGAGCACAAGGTTGCCTCGATGGTAACCGGCTCGGCGATTGTAAAAAAACACGTCGAGGGAATCAAAAAGGCACTTGCCGGTTTTCGGGGGCCGGAGATCGACAAGTTCAACGTCGAGAAAAACCACGAGCTTGCTGCGGTCCTCCGGGGCGCGCTGAACGACAAGATCCCGCCGTCCTACCTGTACCAGCAGCTCAGGCGGCTGGAGCAGGGCGACGACGAATCGGCCACGACGGTCTACTCCACCGCCTGGGACGACGAGGCGTACAGCACCGTCTCCGGCCAGAGTTCCAACAACAGCCTGCGGGTAAGCGACGAGTTCATGCGGGCGGTGCTGAACGACGCGGACTGGGACCTCACCAGCCGCACCACCGGCGAGACGGTGAAAACGATCAAGGCCCGCAAGCTCTGGAATGACATTGCCCGATCAAGCTGGCAGTGCGCCGATCCCGGCCTGCAGTACCACACCACCATCAACGACTGGCATACCTGCCCCGCCGGCGGGGATATACACGCTTCCAATCCCTGCTCCGAGTATATGTTCCTGGACGATACCGCCTGCAATCTTGCTTCGATAAACCTGGCGATGTTTTACGACAGAAAATCAAAGGCGTATGATGTCGAGGGCTACCTCCACGCCATTGATGTCTGGACGACGATCCTCGAAATTTCGGTGGTGATGGCCCAGTTCCCCGCGCCCCGCATCGCGGAGCTTTCCTACCAGTACCGCACGCTGGGCCTGGGTTATGCCAACCTGGGAACCCTGCTGATGCTGATGGGGCTGGCCTACGATTCCGGCGAGGGCCGCGCAGTGGCGGGGGCGCTTTCGGCGCTGCTCTCCGGCGAGGCTTACGCCCAGTCCGCCCGCATGGCCGAAGCGCTGGGGCCCTTCCTCCACTACGGGGAAAATTCCGCCAACATGCTGCGCGTTATACGCAACCACCGGCGGGCGGCGCACAACGCTGCCGATGCCGAGTACGAGGGCCTGCGCTCCGTTCCCTGCGGGATAGATCCCTCCTGCTGTCCGGCCTATCTTCTCGACGCGGCAAAAGCCGCCTGGGATCGGGCCCTGGAGCTTGGCAAGGCCCACGGCTACCGCAACGCCCAGGTCAGCGCCATCGCCCCCACGGGCACCATCGGCCTGTTGATGGACTGCGACACCACCGGCGTCGAGCCGGATTTCGCCCTGGTGAAATTCAAGAAGCTCGCCGGCGGCGGCTATTTCAAGATCATCAACCAGTCGGTGCCGCCCGCCCTGGAAGCCCTGGGCTATTCGCCGCAGGCAATAGAAGAGATCGTCGCGTATGCGTTAGGCCACAAGACGCTTTCCGCAGCCCCGGCGATCAATCCCGGAACCCTCAAGGCAAAGGGCTTCACAACGGAAGCAATTGCCGCCGCAGAGGACGCGGTCAAGACGGCCCTCAACCTGGAGGGGGTTTTCAATCCCTGGATACTCGGCAGGGACTTTGTCGAGAAAGTCCTCCTTGTGCCGGAGTCGACCTGGTCGCTGCAGGGGTTCAGCCTGTTGCGGCACCTGGGCTTTAGCGCCGAGGACATCGCGAAGGCGGAACTGTACGCCTGCGGGACCATGGGCCTTGAGGGAGCGCCAGGCCTGAAAAAAGAGCATTACGCGGTTTTCGACACCGCCACGCCGTCCGGCAAAAACGGCAGGCGCTCGATTCCCTGGACCGCCCACATCGGCATGATGGCCGCCGTGCAGCCGTTCATTTCAGGGGCGATCTCCAAGACGATCAACATGCCCAACTCGGCGAATTACGAGGACGTGAAGGGCGCGTACATGCTCTCGTGGAAGAACGCCCTGAAAGCAGTCGCCCTGTACCGCGACGGCTCGAAACTCTCCCAGCCGCTTTCGTCGCTTGCCCCGGGAACCGATTCCCTTGCCGACACCATACTCATGGTTGAGCGGGGCCTCGATCTGCCCCCCGCCCCCTTCTCCGATCGAAGGGCCGCCGTCCGCGGCCTGCGGAAGCCTTTGCCCAGCCGCAGGATGGGCTATACCCAGAAGGCAAAGATCGGCGGCCACTCGATTTACATCCGCACCGGCGAATACGACGACGGCAGCCTGGGCGAGATTTTCCTTGACATGCACCGCGAGGGCGCCGCGTTCCGCAGCCTGCTGAACAGTTTTGCCATCACCGTTTCGCTGGGCCTCCAGTACGGCGTGCCGCTGGAGGAGTACGTTGACGCATTCACCTTCAGCCGCTTTGAGCCGAACGGCGTGGTTCAGGGCCACGACTACGTGAAGATGGCGACCAGCGTCATCGACTATATTTTCCGCGACCTGGCGATTAGCTACCTCAAGCGCAACGACCTTGGCCAGGTGAAGCCGGGCGACCTGCTTTCCACCGCCACCAAGGGCGAAATTGACAGCGGCGAGGCGAGGCAGCCCTTTGCCGGGAAGCAGAGCGCCGGTTTCAGGCCAGGCGGCTCCAGTCCTGCGGGCGGAGTCCTGCCGGCTTCCGGCAGCGCCTCGCAGGGCGGGCAGAAGGCGCCCGGCTTTCTGGCTTCCCATGAAACGCCCCGCAGCGATGGCCCTGCCGCCGCGGAATCGCCCAAGGGCCTGATAAGCGCCCCGAAAGGCAGCGGAGAGAGCATATCCGGGCACAATCCGGGATTTCCCACGCCGTCCGCGCAGACCAGGGCGCAGGTGCTGGAACAGCCAAAGCCGGCAGGGCAGAGCGAGATGGTCAAGATCGCCCAGGCCCGCATAAAAGGCTACGAGGGGGACCCCTGTTCCAACTGCGGCTTCTTCACCCTGATACGGAACGGCACCTGCATGAAGTGCCACACCTGCGGAAGCACGACCGGCTGTTCGTGAAACCGAAACACGTTTTTCCAATAATTTTTTTGGGAGCCGAAGGCGACCTGGTGTTCTGTAAAATACGGAACACCAGGCGAATGTAAGCCGAGGGCCTTTAGGCCCGAAGCATATACAATCATGTTATGCGAAATACAAACCAATTTTTTAGTTAAAAATTATAAAATGGACATAAATTTTTTATTATGTACCGTTTGTGCCTTCTTCATAATCGGGTTTAAATATTTCAATCTTTAGATCCTGTATTATTTTATAATGTTTATAATTGGCGGATAACAGCGTTTCTTGATTTTCTCGTGCGGTTACTCCAATTATTGCGTCGCCTAATTCCAATGAATGACTTAAATAATAATTTTCTACTAAGTACATTGCTCCAGTTGAAATATTCTCATTTATTTGCAATATTTTTACATTCCATTTGTTCAAATATTTATTTAACATTTGTAACTCATTCTTATTTCTCATTCCCTGAATTAGTTCCATGTATGTTATAACCGAAATACCAAATGGTGTATATTTTTTTATAACATTTAATGCGTTTTTATTGCCTTTGAAATACCAGATTATTACATCAGTGTCAATAATCATAATTTTCTCCCTTGACGCATTCTTCTTACATAAAGATCAACATCATTCACTTCAATTCTGTCTTTCCATAAACCAAACAGTCCATCTTCAGAATCGTCCAGTTCTGCGTCCATACTTCCATCATCAAAAGGTATTATCTTGGCATAAGCCTTACCTTTATATATTATGGTTATGTCATACCCTTGACCGACATAGGAAATAATTTCGTCAGGTTGAATCTTTAGTTCTTCTACAGTTATTTCCATAAAATCCTCCAAAATCTCAATTTTTAGTATATTATAGTTTAAAAAAATTGTCAATAGGGTATTTGGAACATTCTATAATTAAAAGAAACTGATGAAAATGGCATATATATATTCAAAACATCATTGTAGTGGTTTGTACTTCGCCTAACACACGGTATACGCTTCGCCGCCTACGGCGGCTCGGGCTACCTATGCGCGTTATGCGACATTGGTTTTGATTTATATTCTATTCTTCCATCTTTCTTTTCTTACCCTCTTTATCCACAAATTCATTTTTTTGTTATATACCCTGTTTGTTTCGCGGGATTCCCATACCATATTGTATGGGCAGGAATGTCTTTTGTTATTACGCTTCCAGCACCAACAAATGCATATTCGCCAATACTATGTCCAGCCGCTATTGCCGAATTTGCTCCAATGCTACAGCCTTTTTTCAGTGTTGTTTCTAAGAACTTTTGGGGCTATTGAATGACGGCTTCCCTGCCGGGAAAATACCTATCATAAGCCTATAGTACCATGGAAATTCTTCGTTTGCAAAGAAAATACATATAATATGAAAATCAACATACCCCGCCGCAGAGCAGCGGGGTATGTTGTTCTTAAAAGGTATTGGTCTCGGGTTTAATACCTTTATGACCGCCCCAGAGGGGCGGGGTATTAAACCCTCGCCACGAA
>JAISSG010000026.1 GCA_031273185.1 Treponema sp.
CCGCCGGGAACCTGGCTTACCAGAATGCGGGTGTCCGCGCCAAGGAAGCTCGACTCGAACTTTTTGTAGTTGTTCCGTACCTTGCGGAAATAGGCGGCGATTTCCAGCAGCAAATTAATGTCAAGGCCGGTGTCGTACTCCGTTCCCTTGAAAATCTCGACCATGGTCTCGGTGGGGCTGTGGCTCGTGCCCATCGCCATGGACGAAATGGTGGTGTCGAGGATTTCTGCCCCCGCCTCGGCGCACTTGGTCAGGGTCGCCACGGACATACCCGTGGTGGCATGGGTGTGGATTTCGATGGGCAGGTTGGCGACCTTTTTGATCGCCTTGACCAGATTGTAGCCCTCGTAGGGCTTCAGCAAACCCGCCATGTCCTTGATGCAGATGGAATCCGCGCCGGTGTCGGCAAGCTGTTTGGCAAATTCGGCGTATTTTTCGATGGTGTGGAAGGGGGTTACGGCATAGGAAATGGTCGCCTGAATGTGCTTGCCGGTCTTTTTTGCCGCTTCGGTGGCGGTTCTGAAGTTCCGGGGGTCGTTGACCGCGTCAAAAATGCGGAAAATGTCAACGCCGTTGCGGGCGGCAAGCTCCACGAACTTCTGAACCACGTCGTCGGCATAGTGCCGGTAGCCCAGCAGATTCTGCCCCCGCAGCAGCATCATGATTTTGGTGTTGGGCAGGGCCTTTTTCAGCTTTTTCAGCCGCTCCCAGGGGTCCTCGTTGAGGAAGCGGATGCAGGAGTCAAAAGTGGCCCCCCCCCAGGCTTCCAGGGCGAAATAGCCCACTTTGTCGAGCTTGTCGCAGATCGGCAGCATGTCCGACGTCACCATCCGGGTGGCAAACAGGGACTGGTGGGCGTCGCGCAGCACGAGATCGGAGAGTTTGACTTTTGCCATTTCTTCCTTCCTTTTGTGTTATTTCGCTTTTCGATATTCATTAACCGCAGCGGAAATGGCGGCGGTAACCGAGGCATTGTTCCCTGAAGCCGCGCCAGAAGAACTGGCGACCGGGGCGGCCCCTGCGGACGTTACGGCGGGTTGGTCCTTCGTCAGGGACTGGATGACCTTCCCCACTACCGTAATGGCGATGATCAGGATAATCAAAAACCCGAAAACAATACCCATGCCCAGCACGGTCAAGACCCCGCTTTGGCCCAGCATTTCCATTATGGTCATAGCACCTCCAAAAGATAAGCAATCTTGGGTCAATCATACCTGAATACCCGCCCAAGTTCAAGCCCCCGCCCGCCCGGCTGGCCGGGACGCTCTTTTCGATGCGATATTGAACAATTCAGCGGAAATGTAGTATAATCTTACGCTAACCTTTTTTTAAGGAGGGTTTCTAATGAAACTGAATTTCAAACTGAGTTTAATCGTGATCATCATCGTGGTGGTCATATTGGTGACGGTTGCCGTAATACTTCTGCAGAGGTCGGCGGGCCTGACCATTGGGCTTAACAAGGATGCCATCAGTTACCTGGGCAGTTGGCGCGCGACATACTGGGAAAACAGGGAAGACCAGCGTTTGCAGACCCTGCGCGTTATGGCGAGCCAAATGGAGGATTATGAAGCCTTGCCCGCGGAAACCAGGCGGGACGAGTTTGAAAGAATGATGATGTCGGTTCTCAAAAGCAACGACCAAATTATTACCATATATACGATATGGAAGCCAAACGCCATTGACGGCATGGACTCGCGCTATATTGGCAGGCCGGGGTCAAGCCCCACGGGGCAGTACGCCGCGGCGGTCACCAGGGAAACCGGGTCTATAACAATGCGCGCGTCCGCCGATATACCCGGCACTATGGAATATATCAACGGGCCTAATGCACGGAAAGAGCGGGCAATGGATCCCGAGGCCAGAACGGTACAGGGAAAGGAAATCTATGTGATCAGGTTCATGGTCCCCATCATTAACCGCCGTACCAATGAAGTGGTAGGAGGCATAGGAGCCTGGCTGGATATCGCCCCCATACAGGGGAGGGTGGTGCAAACCGTCCAGACTAACGACATAATAGCCAGATTGGCGGTTATCGACGACAGCGGGTTTATTTACGCGAACGACCAGCCCGACCGCGTAGGCAAAAACTTTAAAGATGCGGAGGCAGCCATATTCGGCAACAACCTGGAAGATGCCATAGGGGTGATTAAAAGAGGGGAATCGAAACAGTACTCAGGCTACTCGCCCGTCCTTAAATCGAACGTGCAAATAGACCTTACCGGCTTCCAGATAGGCGACACGGGCAAGTCCTGGTCGATAATGGTCGTGGCGACCGAAGATTTCATGCTGCTTGAGGTAAACGCCATGAGGCGGTTTGCCATTATGCTGGGGGCGATATTAATTGTGGTGGCGGCGGCTATTGTTTTCATTATCCTTACCAGAACGGTCAAGCCGATAATCACGGTGGCGAATACCCTCAAGGACATCGCGCAGGGCGAGGGGGATCTGACCAAGTCGGTTAACGTCCATTCCAAGGACGAAGTGGGCGACCTTGCCAAATACTTTAACGAGACCCTGGGTAAAATAAAAGCCCTCGTTCTTACCATTAAAAAGGAAGGGGTAGTGCTGACCGACATCGGCAACGATCTCGCCAGCAACATGACCGAGACCGCCGCCGCCGTCAACGAGATAACCGCCAACATCCAGAGCATCAAGAACCGCGTCATCAACGAGAGCGCCAGCGTGACCCAGGAAAACGCGACTATGGAGCAGTTGACACAGCACATTGAAAAACTGGAAAAACTCATTGAAAAGCAAAGCTCCAATGTGTCCCAGGCGTCAGCCGCCATTGAGGAAATGGTAGCCAACACCCAGTCCGTTACCGACACCCTGGTCAAGAACGCCGCCAATGTAAAGACCTTGCAAGAATCTTCCGAGGTGGGGCGCACCGGGTTGCAGGACGTGGCTTCTGACATCCAGGAAATCGCCCGCGAGTCCGAGGGGCTTTTGGAGATTAACGCGGTAATGGAAAACATCGCCAGCCAGACCAATCTGCTTTCGATGAACGCCGCGATAGAGGCGGCGCACGCGGGCGAGGCGGGCAAGGGGTTCGCCGTGGTCGCCGACGAGATCCGCAAGCTGGCTGAAAGCTCCGGCGAGCAGTCCAAAACCATCAGCACGGTTCTGAAGAAGATAAAGGGTTCCATTGACAAGATCACCAAGTCTACCGAAAACGTGCTGAACAAATTCGAGGCCATCGACACAAGCGTCAAGACCGTCGCGCAGCAGGAAGAAAACATCCGCAACGCGATGGAGGAGCAGGGGCAGGGGTCCAAGCAAATACTGAGCAGCATCGGGCAACTGAACGAGATCACCGGGGAGGTAAAGAGCAGCTCGCAGGAAATGCTGGTTGGGGCGAAAGAGGTCATCCATGAGAGCCAGAACCTTGAGAAGCAGACGCAGGAAATCACGTCGGGCATGAACGAGATGGCGACCGGGGCCGATCAGATCAACCTTGCGGTAAATCAGGTCAACGAGATTTCGGTTAAGAACCGCGAAGGCATTGCCACCTTAATGAAGGAAGTTTCCCGCTTTAAGGTAGAATAGGGCGGCGTTTACATAAGCCGCGTATTCCACCATAATCGGAGAAGGGGGCATGTTATGGATAAAACTGCTATTGTCGAGCGGGCAAAGGACTATATTGCCAGGGAACATGATGAAGGCTTCCGGGCGGAAGTGGAAAAGCTCCTCGCCGCAGGGGACTGGAAGGAGCTGGAAGACAGGTTCTACCGGAACCTGGAATTCGGCACCGGGGGCCTGCGGGGGGTAATCGGCGGCGGCTACAACCGCATGAATTCCCTGGTGGTAAAAAGCGCGACCCAGGGGCTGGCGACGTACCTGATCAAGGCGTTCCCCCAGAAAGCCTCGGCGGGCAAGCTGTCTGCGGTCCTCGCCTTTGACAGCCGCCACTACTCGGCGGAATTCGCCGAGGCCGCCGCGCTGATCTTTGCCGCCAACGGCATCAAGACGTGGCTTTTCTCGGGCTTGCGGCCCACGCCGGAACTGTCATTCGCCATACGGCACCTGCACTGCGACACCGGCATCGTGGTGACGGCGAGCCACAACCCGCCCCAGTACAACGGCTACAAGGCGTACTGGAACGACGGCTCCCAGGTGATACCCCCCCACGACATTGGCATCATTGACGAAGTGAACAATGTCAAGGACATTAAAGAAATTTCCCGCCAGCAGGCGCTGGACAAGGGGCTTTTGGCCGTCATTGACAAGGAAGTTGACGAGCCGTACCAGGCGATGGTAAAGTCCCGGCTTTTCCGCCCCGACCTTATCCGGGCAAAGGCCGGCGCGGTAAAAATCGTGTACACGCCCCTGCACGGCACCGGGGCCATGCATGTCGAGAAGGTGCTGGGCGACCTGGGGCTGAAGGTGATCACCGTGCCGCAGCAGCGGGAAGGCAACGGCGATTTTCCCACGGTGTCCTTTCCCAACCCCGAAGAGGCCGCCGCCCTCGACATGGCGATAAAGCTGGGGACGGCTGAAAAGGCCGACGTGGTAATGGCCACCGACCCCGACGCCGACCGTTTCGGTATCGCCGTCCCGAACAAGCAGGGCACATACACCCTGGTCACGGGAAACCAGATGGGCGTGCTGATGGCGGACTACATTTTCCTCTCGCTCAAGGAACTGGGCAAATTGCCCGCCAACGCCGCGATGGTCAACTCGATTGTCACGACGGGGATGCAGAACCGTGTGGCCCGGCATTACGGCGGCGAATGTTTCGAATGCCTTACCGGCTTCAAGTGGATCGCCGACATTATGCGCAAGTGGGAGATCGGCGAGGCGGGGGCAAAAACATTCGTGTTCGGCACCGAGGAAAGCTACGGTTATCTGGTGGAGACCGAGGTCCGCGACAAGGACGGCGTTTCAGCCGCCGCCCTCACCGCCGAGATGACCCTGTACTGGCGGAGCAAGGGCAAGAGCCTGCTGGACCGGCTTGACGAGTTATACGCAATCTGCGGCTTCTGGCAGGAGATGGGCATTTCAAAATATTTCCAGGGGCCGGAGGGCCCGGCGATCATGAAGGGGATAATGGACAAGTACCGCTCCGGCCCGCCCTCGTCATTGGGCGGCATCGCCATCGACAAGGTGCGCGACCTGGAAAACGGGGCCGACGGCCTGCCGCCCAGCGACGTGCTGCAGTTTTTTCTTGCCGACGGCGCCGTGGTCAGCGCCCGCCCCAGCGGCACCGAGCCGAAGATCAAGTTCTACGCCTCGTGCTGCGCCGAGCTTGGCGCGGGCGGGCTGGAAGCCGCGAAAGCCGAAGTTGCCCGCAAGCTGGACGCGATCAAAAAAGACATCCGTCAAGTTATTGGGGAATAGGGAGTGGGGAATGGGGATAAGAAAATTGCGTAACATCCTTGGCTTGGTGGTTGTTTCATTAATGTTGTTGCATGCGGGCACGGGGTGTTCGGTTAATACGTTGGTGGCAAATGCGCTGACCGGGGACGGGGGGTCGGCGGTGTTTACCGGGGATAATGATCCCGAACTGGTAGGGGACGCGCTTCCCTTTGCCATCAAAATGTACGAGGCGCTGCTTGACGCAACCCCGAAGCACCAGGGGCTGATGCTCGTCACCGGCTCGCTCTTTGTGATGTACGCCAACGCCTATATCCAGGGGCCCGCCGAGATACTCCCGCTGGAGGAATGGCAGGCCCGTGACGCGGCGGTGGCGCGGGCAAAGCAGATGTACCTGCGGGGAAGCGGCATCCTCTACGATGCGCTGGAGGCAAAGTACCGGGGCTTCACCAAAGCCACGGAGCGGGAGGCCGATTTGCAGCGTATGCTCGGCAGGTGCAAGAAAGCAGACGCTGGCCTGTTGTACTGGGCAGTGGCCGGCGGCCTCGCCGCCTACTCGATAGACGTGCTTGACTTTGACCTGAGCGCCCGCATACCCGAATGGAAGGCGATGATTTTGCGGGCATACGAACTCGATCCCGGTTACGGGGGCGCGGCGCTGGACGAATTCCTTGTCCTTTTTTACGCCTCCCTGCCGGAAATGATGGGCGGGGACAAGGCGCAGGCAGAGGTTCACTTTCGGCGGGCGCTGGAAAAGACCGGGGGGAATTCGGCGGGGGCCTACGTCTCCTACGCCCAGGCGGTCTGCGTTCCCGCCCAGGATTACGAGGCATACAAGGATTGGCTGGAAAAGGCCCTTGCCATCGACCCGGATGCCGACCCGTCGACCCGGCTCGTGACGATCATCACCCAGCGGAAGGCGAGATGGCTGCTTGACAACGCATGGAACTACTTTTCCTTCCTTCCTGTTCCCGACAACTACTGATACTATGCTTTCTTTTTATGGAGGATGATATGAAAAAAAGCGCAGCGTTTTTTGCCTTTGTGGTTTTTATCTTTTTTTTCACGCCTGAAGCGGTTTTTGCCCAGCGGGGCGGCAGGTCCCAGAGCGAGATCATCGAGGTGCGGCTTGCCTCGCCCATGCCCAGGAATTCGGACTGGGGCAGGACACTGGACCGCATAGCCGCGGAATGCGCAAGGGTGACCAATAACGAGGTGCGGTTTCGTGTTCTCCACGACGGGGTTGAAGGCGGCGAGACAAAGTCGCTTTCCTCCCTTTCCACCGATAACATCCAGGCGTCATTGTTTACGTCTTTCGGGCTTTCGCTGTTCTGCCCCGAAATCCTGACCATGAGCGTCCCCTTTATGATCAGAAACGATGCCGAGCTGGAACAGGTGCTGAAGGAAATTCTGCCGATTCTTGAGGCCCGGATCAACACAACCAATTATGTCGTGCTGGCCTGGTCGAAAGCCGGCTGGGTCAACGTGTTCTCAAAGGACCCGGTGTTCGTGCCGGACGATTTGCGCAGGCATAAGGTGGCGACCAACCCCGAATCGGACGAGTTGAATTTGGCGTTCAGGACCATGGGGTTTAACCTTGTGGAAACGGAGATAGTGGACCTTGGAACCAGGCTGGCAAACAACATGATCAACGCCATATACCAGACCCCTGCGGCGGTCGCCCCCATTGGGATGCACAGAACCCTGTGCAACATGCTGGACATCCCGATTGCCCCGTTCCTAGGCGCCATCGTCATGAACCGGGTCACGTGGAACAAACTGGGCCCCAATCGGCAGCGGGAGATTTTACGGGCCACCCAGCGGATTGCCGCGGAGTTTGACGACTTGATGCCAAGAACCGTTGACAATGCGCTGGCGATGATGCAGAGGGAGGGGCTGAAAATAAACCGGGCGAACGCGGAGCAGCAAGCACTGTGGCACGCCGATCTCCAGCGGGCCATCCCCTCGCTGCTGGGCACGGCTTTTGACCGGAATGTATACCAGCGGATCAATGGGATACTTGAGCGATCAAGGAGCGGTCGCTAGGCACATGGCCGGAAGGGATATTTCAGCGCTTAGAGCCCTCGGCTGGGTTGAAAAGGGTATCTGTTACGGTTCCCTGTCCCTGCTTGCGCTGATCCCCTTTGCGGAGATGATATTGCGCCGCTTCAGCCTGGCAATCCCGGCGTCAAAATCAATAATGGTCCATCTCTTCCTGGTGCTGGGTTTTTTCGCCTCCATGCTCACGGTAAAATTCGGGGAGCATATATCGATAGCTGTCATTCATTACATCAAGAACGACAAGGCAAAGCAGGCTCTGGAATTCTCAAGAACCCTTCTTTCGGTTTTTATCCTGAGCGTCCTGGCGTGGAACTGCATTTCGTATATCAAGCATGGCCTTATGGGAAGGTCCGTCGGGTTTATACCTGAGCGGGTATTTGCCGCGGCCATGCCGCTTGGCTATATCGTGATCGCCCTGCGCTTTGCCCTAAAGCCCCAGGGAAAGCGGGAGAGGGTTATGGCCCTTGCGGCGATCCTGCTTGGCACTGTCGCGGCGCTTCCTGCAATCGCAAAAATAATCTGGGGCTTTGATCCGCCCGAGCCGTTTTTCTCCTGGGTAAACTCCCTGTACGACATAGCCTGGCTCATCCGCCTTCCCGCGATACTGTTCCTGATCCTGGCGGCGCTTTTGGGCATGCCGATTTTTGTGGCCATCGGCGGCATCGCCATGATCGCGCTGCAGGCGGCGGGGCGGGAGCCGGAGGCGGCCCCCATCCAGATTTTTTCCGCGCTGACCGAGGCGGACATCATCGCCATCCCCCTCTTTACCCTTACCGGCTTTTTCCTTTCGGAGAGCAACGCGGGCCAGCGGCTTGTTAACGCTTACCGGCTGTTTCTTGGCTGGCTGCCCGGCGGCATGATCATCACCATCATCGTCATCTGCGCTTTTTTCAGCTCGTTTACCGGGGCTTCCGGGGTAACGATACTCGCCCTTGGCGGCATACTGTACAAGATGATGAACGAAAACAGGTACCCCGAGCGTTTTTCCATAGGGCTGCTCACCTCTGCCGGGGGCGTTGGCCTGATGTTCCCCCCCAGCCTTCCTATTATACTGGTTGGCATCACCAGCAGCACGATCCTGCACTTCATGAACGTGCGTACCTCTTACGACATTAAGCATTTTTTTGCCGGGGCAATTATCCCCGGGTTGCTGTTGGTGCTGGCGATGATTGCCACCAGCCTCGTGCTTTCGTCGAAAGTCAAAGTGCCCAGGGAAACTTTTGAGCCGGGGAAGGCGCTGCGCTCCCTCAGGGAATCCGCCTTTGAAATTTTGCTGCCAGTCATTCTGATGCTGGGCTATTTTACCGGGCTGTTCACGCTGGTGGAGGCCAGCGCGGTATCGGTAATCTATGTGGTAATCGTCGAGGTTTTTATCAAGAAGGATATCGCCGTCGCCGAAATACCGAAGGTTTTCCTGAAAGCCGTGCCGATCATCGGCGGGGTGCTGGCGATACTGGCAATGGCGAAGGCCCTTTCCTACGCCATCATCGATTCCGGCATACCTGAAAATTTCACTACCTGGATGCAGGGCGCGGTGCAGTCGAAATACGTTTTCCTTTTGCTGCTGAATCTTGCCCTGCTGGTGGTTGGCTGCCTGATGGACATATTCTCGGCAATCATGGTTGTGCTTCCCCTCATCGTCCCCCTGGGGTTTGCCTACGGGATCGATCCCGTGCATCTTGGGATCATCTTTATCATGAACCTGGAAGTCGGCTTTCTGACCCCGCCTGTCGGGATGAACCTCTTCCTTGCAAGCTACCGTTTCGAGAAGCCCTTCGCGGAAATATGCCGCTGCGTGCTGCCCTACATCCTAATCCAGTTTGCCGTGGTACTGCTCGTTACCTACATCCCCTGGCTTTCAACCTGGCTGCCCGGATTCTTTAATTAGGGGGAGCTAGTACTGTATCCCCTGTATCTCATCGCCGTGGGCGCCGACCAATACCTGTTCTGTGGGATCTACCATCAAATCCATATCCTCAAGCGGGATCACCCCCAAAAGGACCTCGTCGCAGTCCGGCATAACCCAGGGCTGGCAGATCATTGAACGGTTTTTCCAGTGGACTTCAACTGCCTCGGTCACGTTTACTACCGCTTTTGCATTGTTGGCCATTCTCGTTATCTTTGTCCCCCGCATTTCAAGCCCCAATTGCTGGCGCACTTCGTCGCTAATTATGAGCGTCATCGAGCCGGTGTCAACCACGGCCTGGACTTCGGTTTGCCGGATATCCATCGCGCCGATAATCCCCCGTTGCGCGTTAGTCACATCGAAAGCGTTCTTGAGCGTTATTCCCGCGTAGACCGTTCCCATTGTTTTCTCCTCGTGTTGGATTCATTGTAACCTGTTCAAGGTCTTTACAACAGTATATGGCGAGAAAGTATGTTTTGCTTTAGTTTTTTCGGAAAATATGCCTGCCTAGAAGTGATCCTTCAGCTCGCTGAGTTCCTGGAAAGTGCGGAGCTTGAAGGTTGCCTTTTCCTGAATCTGGCGCACCCGCTCGCGGGTTATCCCCAAGAGCTTGCCTGTCTCCTCAAGGGTCAGCGGCCCCTCTCCGGCAAGGCCAAAGCGGAGCTGGATGATCTTCATCTCGCGCTCGGAAAGCTGGGAGAGTATGTCCCGCATGGTTTCCTGAAGAGTCATGGAGAAAACCATTTCAAAAGGCTCCGTCATGGAATCGTCCCTGATCAGGTCCGCCAGGCGGGTAAGGTTGCCGTCGTCAACTATGGTGTCAAGGCTGGTGGTTTCCTGGGAGAGCTTGACGATGTCTTTTATCTTGGACACCGGCAGGCCCAGGTACTCGGAAAGCTCCTCCTCGCTGGGGTCGCGCCCCAGATCCTGGGTAAGCTGCTTGGCGACGTAGTAGCATTTTTTTATCGTGTTGAGCATGTGGATGGGGATGCGGATTACCCGGCCCTTGTCCGCTATGCTCTTGATTATCGCCTGCCTGATCCACCATGTGCCGTAGGTCGAGAAGCGGCAGCCCTTGGTGTAATCAAAACGTTCTACCGCTTCGATCAGGCCGATGTTCCCCTCGTCAATCAGGTCCAAAAGGGAAAGCCCCCGGTGCTGGTAGTTCTTGGCGATGGAAACAACCAGGCGGAGGTTGGAGTTGATCATCCGGTTTTTGTAGAGCAGCAGGGCGCTGTCAAGCGCGGCTTTTTCCCGGCTGTAGTCGGCTTTTGCCTTGTCCTGGCGCTCTGCCTCAAGGTCCTTTAGCTTGGAGCGCAGGCTTACGATCTTTTCCCCTATGCTCTGCTCCTCCTGGACGGTCAGCAGGGGGAACTTTGAAATCTGCCTGAAATACAGGGCAAGAGGATCGGCCTCCTTGACGATTTTGGACCGTTTTGCGCTTTTTGGCGAATAGCCCCTGGGGCGTTTCCGCAGGTTTTCATGTTCCGCGCTTTCCGTTTCAAGCGATACAAACGACTTTAGCATTCCCGTATCTCCCTTTTTGTCATTTTTACATGCTTAGAACCTGGGCACTCTTGCCGGATCGACAGGAGACCCGTTCTGCGACACGAGCAGGACCAGGTCCGGCTTGCCGGATGCCGGGTAGATGCCCAGTTTTCCCAATTCGGTTCCAGCCTCTATGACGTCACCCTTTCTGACGGAGAGGGTTTCGCAGGCCCCGTACAAATACCGATAGCCCCCGTCCGATTCAACAATCGCCACGTTGCCGTAGCCCCGCCAGGTGCTGGCATAAACCACCGTACCCCTGCTAAGGCTCTTGACCGATTCGGAGGCCGTCCCGGTAACAAGCACCCCCATGTTGCCGTTCATGTACAGTATTTCCTTTGCCGCTACAGGCCAGCGAACCGAGGGATCAACGGTTGCCCTCGCGGGGGGCTGCGCGGATGCCCTTTGGGCCGGGCTGGCCGCTGCCGTTGCTGTTACTGCGGGGGCAGGATAGGGTATTTTGATCTTCTCGCCCGCCTTGAGAACGTAGTCCCTCGAAAACCCGTTGATGTCACGAAGGACCTGGAGGGTTACGCCCTGCCTGCGGGCAATGCTGTACAGGGTATCGTTTTGCGACACCGTGTATTCAAAGCGAGCCGCGGCGGGTGGCGAGTCCCCCCCCGCAGAGGGAATGGCGAGCCGCATCCCGACCAGCAGCCTGGAAGCATCGGTAATGTCGTTGCGGCGCATAAGCTCTTCCTGGCTGACCCTGTACGTCCGGGAAAGGGAGTAAATCGTGTCCCCCCTCACGACAACATGTACCCTGTCTTGCGCGGAAGCGCCATGCAAAAGCAGCCCGAACATGGCCGTTATGAGAAGAAAAGGCAATAGACTGCGCCAAGAGATCATATCACGTCATTATCGACATGACTTCTGTCAATCTTGATTAAAATGATGTATCATTGCACTGGGTGAGTTATGGCGACAGAAGTTGAGCTAAAAGTCCGCGTTGACGACATTGAGCCGGTGAAGGAGCGGCTTTCCGCTATCGGAAGCTATTGCCGATCCTGCCGCAAGTCCGATTCCTATTGGCTTTCCCCGAAAGGGCCCGAGGTGAGGGTTCGCCGGGAACAGGGCGTTGAAGCGGACGGCGCGGCGTATGAATCCGCCGTGGTGACGTTCAAGTCAAAAACAATTTCCGGCGGCATCGAGGTAAACGACGAGCGGGAATTCACCGTGTCCAACGCCGCCCTTTTTGAAGAGCTTCTGGACAGCCTGGGCATGAGCAAAACGATACAAAAGGAAAAGACCGGCTGGGCATGGAGCATCCGCGTGGCGGCAGGGCAGGCACAAAACCCGCCTGCGGCAGCACAGTTGCCGATTCTCGCGGAAGTTATGCTGGTAAAGGACTTGGGCTGGTTTCTGGAGATTGAGATCGTCTGCCCCGACAACTGCGGGCAGGCGGTTGGGGAAAGCCGGAAGCGGCTGCTCGCCCTGCTTGCGGAGTTGGGGATACCGGCGGAACGAATCGAAAGCAGGCCGTATACACAGATGCTGGCCGCCTTGTGAATCCGGGGGGAAGGGAGTTTTTTATGGAAGAAACCGTTTATCGCAGGCCAAGCTGGGACGAGTACTTTATGGAAGTGTGCGACGCCATTTCAAAACGGGCCACCTGCGACCGGGGGCGATCCGGCTGCGTCATCGCCAAGGACAACCAGCTTCTGGTAACCGGCTACGTGGGCGCGCCCGCCGGCCTTCCCCACTGCGACGAGGCCGGGCATCAGTTCAAGAAAATGCTCCACGAGGACGGCAGCGTTACCACCCACTGCGTCCGCACCGTCCACGCCGAGCAGAACGCCATTTGCCAGGCCGCCAAGCGGGGCATATCGATCAGCGGCGGCACCCTTTACTGCCGCATGACCCCCTGCCGCACCTGCGCCATGCTGATCATCAACTGCGGCATTGTCCGCGTGGTGTGCCAGCGCCGCTACCACGACTCAGGCGACTCCGAGACGATGCTCTCCCTGGCAGGTGTCAAGCTGGAATACGTGCATGACGAAGTACAGCAGTACGATAAACAATGAAATATAGGGAACAGGGAAGTGAACAACTATCCCCAGTCCCTAACTCCTGGCCCCGATCCCTTTGGATCCTATTCTTCTCCAAAAACAACTGCGGTGAAGGTGTACAGAATCGCATCGGGGGTATTGTAGGACTCAGGGGGGAGACCAGCCTTGACGCAGATGTAGTCAAGGTATTCGTTCAGGTTCCATCCCTGCTCGACCGGGACCTGGGGCAGCAGCACGCCGGATCGCCCGCCCCTCGTCAGGTACAGCCCGTGGACCCCTACCTTAACCTGGCGGGGGTCGGGGCAGACGGACATGGGCGACAGGGCGGATATTTCAATGTGGCACATTTCCAACTCGCCGGGCCGCAACGGGGGAAAGCGGGGGTCGCCGAAAGCCGCCTCCCGTGCCATGACCCGCACCGTTTCCACCAGGGGGAGGCTCGCCGTCATCCTGCCTATGCAGCCCCGCAAGTTGCGCCCGCTGCCTCTGCCCAGCTTGTGCAGGGTGACAAAGGCCCCGCAAGGCTCCCGCAGCACGGCGCTGTTCGCCGCTTCGCCTGGGTACTGCGGCTGGCGGCCCTCAAGTTTCGAGACGATGCTTTCTCGGGCATCGGCAAGCAGGATTTTTTGCTCGTCGGGGTTTATGGTAAAGTCCATGCCTCATTATATAACGGGGACTGGGGACTAGGGAATGGGGACTGGGAAGGCTGACATCTTTCCCCAATCCCCAGTACACCATGAAGCTCAATAACACTTAGAGCTTATCCGGGAATAAGTCCTGGATGGACCGGGATAATCTGTCGCCATACGATAATAGCGCAGGCAAAATGTAACAGCGCCAGATAATTGCTATCCTTCTTCTCATACCGAACCAG